>JALSHK010000248.1 GCA_026982275.1 Paracoccaceae bacterium
TGAAAGCCGCACATGATATCGGCAAGGCCCTGAAACAGGGTATTCGCGAGGTCTATCCGCAAGCGGATGTGATTATCCACAAGGATCTGGCGCGAAAGCCTCGGCAAGAACAGAGGCGGCAAAAACAGCTATAATACGCTTTTTGCAACATTGGTAACGGCGACTCTTCTGGCTGGCTATGGCGGGTGCGCAGGGTGCTTTGCGCATTGATGACCAGGCCGGGCTGTGAAAATGCTTGGGATATCACATATCGCGCCCCCAAATGCCCCCGGGCCGCAGCGCTTTCTACTTTTTGCCTATTCTTGGCTCGGTGCCCGCCAGAATGCGCCTGATATTGGCGAGGTGGCGCAGCCAGATCAGCATTGCCAACAGCACAGCAAGCCCCGTCGTGGTCACCAGATCAAAACCCCAAAGCCACAAGGGCGCGCTGAGTGCTGCAACGAGCGCAGCCAACGAGGATATGCGGAATACCACCGCCGTTGCCAGCCATGTGGCACAGGCTGCCAGCCCCGTAAGCGGATGTATCGCCAGCAGGATACCCAGAAATGTCGCCACGCCTTTCCCGCCTCTAAAACGCAGATAAAGCGGGAAAATATGGCCGAGGAAAGCCCCCAGCCCCGCCACCTGCGCCGCCGTATCGCCATAAAGATAGCGCGCCAGCAGCACCGCCACCGCGCCCTTGCCGCCATCCAGCAGCAGGGTCAAAAGCGCCGCCTTTTTGGAGCCGGTGCGCAAAACATTGGTCGCACCAATGTTGCCCGAGCCGATCTTGCGCACATCTCCCAGCCCCATAAAGCGGCTCACCAAAAGCCCGAAGGGGATCGAGCCGAGCAGGTAGGCGACAATCAAAATGCCAAGCAGCCACGGCCAAGCGGCATCCCAGCCCGGTTGGGCACCCCAGAAGCGGAAAACAGATGGCACCATGATAAAACCCTATGTGTTGGAGCTGAGGAGCTTGACGCCGGCAAAGCCGAAAACCGCCGCCAGCGCGCCGTTGATTTTGCGGCGCAGGCGCTGGTAACCGGCCATCATACGGGGCGTTGAAAATAGCACGGCATAACCGATGAATGTGCCAAAAGTAATGATGGCGACTCCGGCAAATAGCGCCATCATATAGCCAGCGCTGGTACCCGTTGGTGCGCCGATCGCTATAATTGCTGCCCAAGAAAGCATGGCTTTCGGGTTTGTCAGATGTAAGGCCAGCCCCTGCCAATAAAGGCCTTTGGGGGTCACTTGCATGGCTTGCACGCCCTGGTCTGGCGAAAGGGCAACATGAAGCGCCTTACTGGCGAGCCATAGCAGATAGGCCCCGCCAATGGTTTTGATCAGCGCGAGCGCCCAAGCAAATTGCGCCAAAAGGGCGATCATCCCGAAAGCCGCAAACAGGCCCCATATTACCGAACCATTGGCAATGCCAAGCCCGAGGCGCAGCCCCGCCGCGCGGCCATAGGTGGCAGAGGTTGACATAATGGCCAGTGTAGCAGGGCCGGGGCTGGCCGCCCCGATAAAGGCAACCGTATAAGCGACCAGCAGGTTATAAATCGTATCCATGGTTTCCCTCTTTGCTTGATTAGAGGCGCTAACGCCCTATTCGTCAAGCGGGAAGACCTGCTTGCCTGCAACATAGGTTTGCAGCACCACACCCTCCATTCGGCGCAAATCATAAGGCGTGTTTTTGGATTTTGAATGCAGCTTGGCGCGGTTGAGCACAAAGGGTTTGTCAGGGTCAAACAGAATAAGATCCGCAGGCGCGCCAGCCTCTAGCCGCCCGGCGCCGAGGCCCAGCAGCCTGGCAGGGTTCAAAGCCAGCGCGCAAAACAGCTCGGGCAGCGTCAAGTGCCCTGCATGCACCAGCTGCATACAGGCCGGCAGCAGGGTTTCGAGCCCCACGGCCCCGCTGGCGGCTTCCTCGAAGGGCAGGCGCTTGCTTTCTTCGTCTTGCGGGGTGTGCATGGAGCAGATGATATCGATCAGCCCCGATTGCACGGCCTGCACCACCGCGAGGCGGTCATCCTCGCTGCGCAAGGGCGGCTTGAGCTTGAAAAATGTGCGGTAGCCCTCGATATCGAGCAGGTTCAGCGTCAGATGATGGGCCGAAACCCCCGCGCTCACATTAAGCCCTGCCGCTTTCGCGCGCTCCAGCGCCGGAAGCGCAGCCGCGGTTGTGATCTGGTCCGCATGATAGCGTGCGCCTGTCATCTCGACCAAAGCCATATCCCGCTCCAGCTGGATTCGCTCGGCCATGGGCGAAACGCTAGGCAGGCCCATGAGCGAGGCCAGAGGGCCAGAGGTGGCGCAGGCCCCTTTCGAGAGAGTCGGCTCTTGCGGATGCGCCATCACCAGCGCGCCAAGATCGGCGGCATAGGTGAGCGCGCGCGCCAGCACTTTGGGGTTTTGCAGCGTGCGGTCTCCATCGGTAAAAGCCACCGCGCCCGCATCCTTCAAAAAGCCGATCTCCGTCATCTCGGCCCCGCCCCGCCCCTTGGTCAGCGCCGCCATCGGCAATACGTTCACCGGCACGATATCCGCCGCGCGGCGGTTGAAAAAATCCAGCAATTCGGGGCTGTCTATGGCGGGGGTGGTATCGGGTCGGGTGACCATTGTCGTCACCCCTCCCGCTGCCGCCGAACGGCCAGCGCTGCGAAAGCTCTCTTTG
>JALSHK010000249.1 GCA_026982275.1 Paracoccaceae bacterium
CACCGGCGGCAATCACCCTTATGCCGTCCTGCGCTTCCGCTTCGCAGTTTTCCACAATCTCGCCCCCAAGCGCGCGCACCGCCCCTGCCAGCGCCGCGCAGGCCATGCGCGGGCTGATGCGCGCCGAAAGGGTCTCATGCACCAGCCCGAAAGGCGCGGCACCCGGCGCAATGCCATCCGCCGCCTCGATCACCTTCCAGTCAAACTCCCGAGGCCAAAGCCGCGCCGCGCCAGCCACCCGCCCCCGCGCTTTTTCCGCCTCATAAGGATCATCCAGCGGCATATAGCGCCCCACACGGCCATAGCTGCTGGAAAGCCCCGAAAGCGCCTCCACCTTGGCCCAGTATTGCGCGGCGCTCACCAGCGCCTCCAGCTGGAATTGCTTGCGGATATTCCAATCCTCAGGCACATGCGGGCTAAGCGCCCCCACCAGACCGCCGCTGGCCCCTTGGCCAATGCGCCCTTTTTCCAGCACCGTTACACGATGCCCGTCCTGCAAGAGCGCCAGCGCCGAGGCCAGCCCATAAACCCCCGCTCCGATCACGGTAATTTTGGCCATTGTGCTTTCCTTCATCCGGCTGCAAATATGGGCAATGGACCGCACCCCGCCTGAAAATGCAAGCCTGACATGGCAGGCCGATGGCTCGCCAAGATCAATGCTGTTTGATGACCCCTATTTCTCCACCTCCGGCGGGCTGGAGGAAACCGCGCATGTATTTTTGCAAGGCAACGATCTGCCCGCGCGCTTCAGCCCGGGCTTTCATATTGCCGAGCTGGGCTTTGGCACGGGGCTGAATCTGCTGGCCGCATGGCAGGCATGGCGGGAAAGCGGCATATCCACCCCGCTGCATTTCACCAGTTTCGAGGCCTATCCACTTGCGCTCCCTGATATGCGCCGCGCACTGGCGCAATGGCCAGAGCTGGCACCATTGGCCGATATCCTGTTGAAAAACCACCCCTTTCAGGCTCGCCTAAAGCTACCCGATCTGGTGTTCACCCTGATCATAGGGGACGCCCGCACAACCCTGCCGCGCTGGCAAGGCCGCGCCGATGCGTGGTTTCTGGATGGCTTCAGCCCGAGCAAAAATCCTGAAATGTGGGGGGATGACCTGCTCGACCAGGTCGGCCAGCATAGCGCCCCCAATGCCAGCTTCGCCACCTATACCGCCGCCGGCTTTGTGCGCCGCGCGCTGGAGCCGCGCTTTAATGTGCGCCGCGTATCGGGCTTTGGTCGCAAACGGCACATGAGTGTCGGAATATTGCGCGGCTAGGCTGCCCGATTCCGGCAAGGCGATTATTTCGCTTTCCCCGCGCCGGTTTTTGTGATCGTCTGATAAAAAACCAAGCGGAGATCCCCATGCAAACCGGCGGCGAAATTCTGGCAGATTGCCTTGCTCAACAGGGCGTAAAAACCATCTTCGGCGTGCCCGGCGAAAGCTATCTGGCGGTGCTGGATGCGCTGGTGGACCATCCCGATATCCGCCTGATCGGCAATCGCAACGAGGGCGGCGCGGCCTTCATGGCCTGCGCCCATGGCCAGCTCACCGGCGCGCCCGGCATTTGCATGGTCACGCGCGGCCCCGGCGCCACCAATGCCAGCATCGGCGTTCATAGCGCCATGCAAGCCTCTGTGCCGATGGTGCTTTTTATCGGGCAGGTGGGCCGCGATATGCGCGGGCGCGAAGCCTTTCAGGAGGTGGATTATCGGGCGTTTTTTGGCCCCATCGCCAAATGGGTCACGGAAATAGACGAGGCCGCCCGCATCCCCGAGATCATCGCGCGGGCTTTCACCGTGGCGCAATCGGGCCGCCCGGGGCCGGTGGTGATCGCGCTGCCCGAAGATATGCTGCGCAGCCGCGCCATGGCCAAAGCCGCCCCCATGGTAAAGCTGGCCGAGTCTGCGCCCTCCCCCGATGCGATCTATGATCTGCAAAAGGCCTTTGCCCGCGCCCAAAAGCCCCTGCTCTTGATCGGTGGTGGCGGCTGGAATGCCAAAGGCCGCGCCGGTTTGCAGGCTTTTGTCGAGCGAAATAACCTGCCCGTGGCCAGCGCCTTTCGCTTTCAGGATCTGCTGGACAACCATTCGCAAAGCTATATCGGCGATGCGGGGCTGGGCAAAACTCCCGCCCTGAAAGCCGCGCTGGCCGAGGCGGATCTGGTATTTGCCCTCAATATCCGCTTTGGCGAAAATACCACCGATGGTTACGAGGTTTTTGACGTGCCGCGCATCGGCAGGCCGCTGATCCACAGCCATGCCAGCGATCTGGAGCTGGGCAAAATATATCAGGCCGATCTGCCGATTCATGCGGGGCCAAATGCGCTCTGCGAGGTGCTGGCCCGGCTTGAGCTGCGCGGCAACTGGCAGGGCTGGTGCGAGGCACAGCGCGAAGCTTACGAGAAAAGCATGGCCCTGCCCGCGCGCAAAACCGAGATGGATATGGGGGCAGTGGTGCAGCATTTGCAAGCCACGCTGCCCGAAAACGCCATCCTCACCAATGGCGCGGGGAATTTTGCCATCTGGCATAACAAGTTTTTCCGTTATGGCGCTGAAGCGCGGCTTTTGGCGCCGCAATCGGGCGCTATGGGCTATGGCCTGCCCGCCGCCATCGCCGCCAAGGCCGAACACCCCGAGCGCATGGTGCTTTGCATC
>JALSHK010000250.1 GCA_026982275.1 Paracoccaceae bacterium
GGTGGCGTCCAGATTGCCTGCGCCTTCTTCCAGCAGGCCGGTCATCAGGTTGGTCGCGCCCAGCTTTTCGGGCGCATCTTGCGAGGCACCGCCGCGAAAGCTGAACTGCAGCGAAACCATGGGGATGCTTTCTTCCTGCACCAGCCATGCGGTAATGCCGCCTTTGGATACCACTTCCTGAATATGGGTGGCGGCGCTGGCGGGCAAAAACCCGAGCGTGAAGGCCATAAGGGTGGCGAGAATGCGGATCATTGGGGGGTCTCCTCTATGCCTGTCAGATAGCCGGTCACCGAGCGGCGGATATCCAGCAACTCACGCGCGGCTTGCAGGATATCGTCTTCCGTCACGGCTTGCAAAATATCGGGCCAAGCGGCCACATCCTCCACTGTCAGGCCCGAGGTGAGGGCCGCGCCGTAGCGCTGCGCCAGGCCGCGCTGGCTATCCATGGCGTAGATCTCGCTGGCCAGCAGCGAGGCTTTGGAGCGCGCCAGCCGGTCAGGGTCCACCCCGTTCTGAAGCAGATATTCAAGGGTGGCATCGAGGCGGGCCTCGGCCTCGGGCAAAGAGGTGCCGGGCTTGGGCACCACATACATGCCAAAGGTATCGGGATCATAGGAAAGCCCGCTGTAAAACGCGCCGGTTGCCAGCGCGATGCCCTCGTCTATTTGCAGCCTTTGGCCCAGCAGCGAGGTGATGCCGCCGCCGCCCAGCACATCGGCCAGAAGGCCCAGCGCCGCGGCTTTTTCCTGCGCGCCCGATTGCCGGTTTTGCGCCAGATAGGTGCGCATCACATATGGCGTGGCGACGCGCTCGTCCCGATAGGTAATCCGGCGCTCGGCGCGCTGGGGCGGCTCTTGCGGGCGCAGGCGTTTTTCAATGCCCTCGGAGGGGGCGAGCGGGCCGTAATATTGCTCGGCCAAGGCCAGAACCTCTTCGGGCTGCACATCCCCCGCGACCACCAGAATGGCATTATTGGGTGCATAGAAACGCTGGTAAAAATCAAGCGCGTCTTGCAGGGTGAGGGCGTTTACCTCGTCTGGCCAGCCGATCACCGGCGTGCCGTAGGGGTGATTGAGGAATTGCGCTGCTTCGCGCTGCTCGGAAAACAGCGAGCCGGGATCGCTATCGGTGCGCAGCGCGCGCTCCTCCAGCACCACATCGCGCTCGGTCAGCATGGCGGCATCGTCGAGGATCAGCCCGCGCATCCGGTCGGCTTCCATTTCCATCATCAGGGGCAGGCGATCCGCCGCGACCTGCTGGAAATAGGCGGTGTAATCTTGCGAGGTGAAGGCGTTATCATCGCCGCCATTGGCCTCGATCACCTCCGAAAAAGTGCCATCGGGCACGGCCTCGGTGCCTTTGAACATCAGATGCTCCAGAAAATGCGCGATGCCGGATTTGCCCGCAGGCTCGTCGGCGGCACCGACCCGATACCAGACCATATGGGTGACAATCGGCGCGCGGTGATCCTCGATCACCACAATCTCCATGCCGTTATCCAGCGTATAGCTGGTGACAGGCACCTTTTGTGCCCATGCCGCGGGCACCATTGCCATGACCAGCGTGGCCAAGCCGAGAATTTTACGCATATTTGTCTCCCTGATCTTATGGGGTCAAGATAAGCGCCTGCGCCCAAACATCAACCATGGATACGAAAGCGTGATCGGATAATCGCCGATGATATCAGGCTTTTTGCTTGTTTTTTCCGGGCTTTTTTTCATCCAGAAATATCAACCCGACCACCCCGATAAAGATCGCCACATCGGCGGAATTGAAAACATAGGGATTGTTGATGCCACAACAGCCGACATTGATAAAATCAACCACGGCGCCATAAATCAGGCGATCCACTATATTGCCGATCGCGCCCCCGACCACCAGCCCGACCGAGGTTTGCAGCCAAAACCCCCTGGCTTTGCGAAACCAGACAAGCAGCAGCACAGAGATCGCCAGCCCGATGCCGATCAGCAGGTATTTGGTAATATCGCTGCCCGAGCCGAACAAGCCAAAATTAATGCCCTCGTTCCAGCCCATTTTCAGGGTGAAATACGGCGGCCATACCTCGATCACATAAAGGTTGCGCAGGTCCATCCATTCGACCGTCCAGATTTTCAGCAGGCGGTCTATGGCAAAAACCGACAGGGCGACACTGAGAATTCGGGAAATGGGCATGGGCTGGCTCCGCTGGTTGCCTTGCCTATGTAGGGGATGCACGCGGGCGCGACAAGTGTTTCAGTTTCTCACCAAAACGTTCATATACGTGAATTTCTATGTGATCGCATCTGCGCTAGGGCTGGAGTGAGGAAAAATACCGATCAGGAGAACGGACCCCATGTTGAAAAAATTAACCATTGCAGGCCTTGTCGCCACCAGCTTAAGCCCCGCCACCGCCCAAGAGATGGCCTATCCCGATACCATTGTGGTGCTGGATGTGTCCAATTCCATGTGGGGGCAAATTGACGGGGTTTCCAAAATCGCGATCGCGCGGCAGGTACTGGGCGAGCTGGTGGACGGGCTGGAAACCGACTCCGGGTTTGGCCTGATGGCCTACGGGCACGGGGTGAATGACGGCTGCGGGGATATCGAAATGGTATTGCCGGTTGGCCCGCTGGAGGCGGCTGCATTTTCCGCCGCCGTAAACGGGCT
>JALSHK010000251.1 GCA_026982275.1 Paracoccaceae bacterium
CTGGCCGCGCTCGGGGTGCTTTAGCGGCGTCAGGAATGCTCTTCGCGGGCAATTTCGGCCAAGGCCCGATTATAGGCCTTGAGCGCATCCACATAAAACAAGGCCCCCAGCAGCCCGGGCGGGCTTTCGCCGTCGCCCGCCTCCACAATCGGGATGATCTCTGATTTTCCGTTGTCAAACAAGGCAAAAGCCCGTTCCAGCGTGGCATCGCTGGTCAGGCTCACCCCTTGCTCCAGCAGCTCTAGACAGCGCGTTTCGCTGGCGCCATCTTCGGCCCCGTGCGGGCGCATCACCCTGCCCGCCGAAATCGTGCCCAGCACATAGGCTTGCGGGCCTTCCGATAGCTTGATGCCGCGCCGCTTCAGTTGGGTCAGGAAATAGGAGCGGTCCACCATGCGGGCATTCAGCGCCGAGGCCAGCGATACCGAAACCATCACCGCAATCCCCGCCTGCCAGTCACCCGTCAGCTCGAATATGATGAGCGTGGTCGAAATCGGCGCGCCCAGCACCGCCGCCGCCACCGCCCCCATGCCCGCCAGCGCATATAGCGTCTCGGCCCCTGAAAGCGAAGGCGCGATCCCCGTAGCGACATAGCCGAATGCCAGCCCCGTCATCGCCCCCACCATCAGGGAAGGCGAGAATATCCCGCCCCCCATCCGCCCCGCAAAGGTGATCGATACCGCCACGATCTTCACCATGACAAACAGCACCACCAGGCCAAGGCCGATCTGCCCCGTCAGCACCCGCGAGGTGGTTTCATAGCCCACGCCGATAATATGGGGAAACCAGATCGCCATCCCGCCCAGCAGCGCCCCCGTTACCCCGGGGCGCAGCCAGTCGGGCATGCGGGTGGTGCGCTGCACCAGATCGCCGACCTCCTCGGCAATAAAGATCGAGCGGATCAGGATAAAGGCCACCAAGCCACAAACCAGCCCGAGCAGCAAAAACGCCGGCAGCTCGACATAAAACCCGATATCCCCCGCAGGCAGGGCAAATTCGGTCACATTGCCCATCTGCCAGCGGCTGACCAATGTGCCCGCCACCGAGGCGATCACGATCGGCGCAAAAGCATGCACCGCAAAATGGCGCAGCACCACCTCCAGCGCAAAAAGCGTGCCCGCAATGGGGGCATTGAACGAAGCCGAAACCGCCGCCGCCGCCGCGCAGCCCATCAGGTCGCGCGCGGTAATGCCATCGGCCCTGATCAGTTTTGAAACGTAGGTAGAGATCACCGCGCCCAGCTGCACCACCGGCCCCTCGCGCCCGGTGGAGCCGCCGGTGGAAAGCGTGATCAGCGAAATCAGGCTGCTGACCAGCCCCTCGCGCTGGTTCACCCGCCCCTCGCGCAGCGCCGCGCCCTCGATCACATCCGCCACCGATTGCACCCGCCCCTCGCGGCTGAAAAGCTGCAAGATAATCCCCACCGCCAGCCCGCCCGCAATCGGAATGCCCAGCACCCACGCCCAGTGCAGCTCGGATAATTTGGAATGCAGCGATTTATCGGAAGCGCCGTAAAAGAACTCCTGCAAATATAAAATAGCCACCCGAAAGCCGAGCGCCGCCATGCCCGCCGCCACGCCGATAACCAGCGCGATCAACCAGAATTGCAGCTGGCTCGGGCCGCGATGGCGCAGGGTTTTCCAACCGCGGGCGCATTCCTCGCAGCCCGCCTGCCAGCGGCCCTGAAGATAGCTTTGCAGTTCTTTATGCACGCGCTAGCCCTTTCGCCGGATGCCGATCACCGCGCCCAGCATTTTTGGCGGGGCCAGCACTTTGTGATCCGCCAGCATCCGCGCCAGACGGGCCTGAACGGCTGGCGCATAGGGGGTGGCGCGGCGGCTGATATGGTCTACATTCATCAGCATGCCCTCGCAGGTGGCCGCGACCTCGCCCGCCTCGTTTAGCAGCTCGGCATAGATGTGCATGCGCTTTTCATCATGGTCCACCAGCCGCATTTCCACATGGAAAACCGCGCCTTCCAGCAGCTCCGCATGATAGCTGATATGGTTTTGCAGCGAATAAGGCCCTTGCTTGAATTGGGCGGCATAGGCCTCGCCCATGCCCAGTTCGCTTTCCAGAAACCGGTCAATCGCGGTATCAAAAGCCATGGTATAATAGGCCACATTCATATGGCCGTTATAATCAATCCACGCAGGCAAAACGCGCTTTTGCGCCAGCTTTACAGGGGCGGCATAGGGGCCGTCATGGCCGGTTGGAATTTGCATTTTTCTCTTTCCTTTGGCTGGATCAAGGCCTAGCTTTGCGGCAAAACCAGATGGTCTACAAGGCTAGGGGGTATCCGATGACAATTCAAACCGCAATTCAAGCCCTTTCTGCCCGGCTTGGCGAGCGTCTCAGCCAATCCATGACCATATTGGAGCAGCACGGGGCCAGCGAATCCTATTATCCGCTCACCCCGCCCGATGCGGTGGTTTTTCCGCAGAATACGGCCGAGGTGTCGGAGATCCTCAAGATCTGCGCCGCGCATGATTGCCCCGTGATCGCCTTTGGCACCGGCACCTCGCTGGAGGGGCACCAGCTGGCGGTGCAAGGCGGGATCAGCCTTGATCTGTCGCGCATGAATGCGGTGCTGGCGGTGAACGCCGAAGATATGGACGCGGTGGTGCAG
>JALSHK010000252.1 GCA_026982275.1 Paracoccaceae bacterium
TACCTCGCAGCGAAATTGCCAAAGATATAAAGGAGTTGGATCAAGTCGCTCGCGCCACCCTGCGCAAGCATGGCGTTAGATTTGGCCAATTCACCATTTTTCAACACCTGATGCTGAAGCCCGCGCCGACTCGCTTGCGACTGGTGCTATGGTCCTTGCAGGCGGGCTTGCAGGAATTCCCCGAAGCGCCGCCAGCGGGGTTGGTGACGGTGCCGGCTCTGATTGACGCGCCCGAGGGATACTATGCTCGCGCGGGCTATCGGCTGGCCGGAGAACGCTCGATCCGCATTGATATGCTGGAGCGGCTGGCGGATATGCTGCGCGGGCAGGATAGCCGTGGCGGATTTGAGGCCAATGCGGATATGCTGTCGATTACCGGCCTTTCGCTGGAGCAATTTGCCAATCTGATGGCCGGGCTTGGCTATGCGTTTGAACGCGGCGAGCGACCAAAGATCAAGGCGGCGCCCGAGGTTACCGAGCCGCAACCGGCATCCACAGCGGCGGCTGAAGTCAAAGAAGACGCGCCAGCGCCCGAGGCGGATTTGGCAGCGCAAACCGCTGAAAAACCCGAGGCCGCGCCAGAGGAAAAACCGGAGGAAAAACCCGATGAGATCGAGGTTTATTACACATTCCGCTGGGCACCAAAACCGCGCGGGCAGGCCGGGCGGCCAAACCGGCAAGCCGGCAAACCCGATGGCCGGAATGAAAACCGAAACAAAAAATCCAAAGGCAAGCGCGGCAAACCCCAAGCCTCGCAGGGCCAATCCAGAGCGCCGCGCAAAGACAAGCCCTTTGACCCTGACAACCCCTTTGCCGCATTGGCAGCCCTGAAGGCCAAGGATTGAGCGACAGCCTGCGGATAGATAAGTGGCTCTGGCATGCGCGGTTTTTCAAAACCCGCACGCTGGCGGCCAAGGTGGTGGCTGCGGGGCATGTGCGGCTGAATTCGGGGCGGGTCAATAAAACTTCTACTACGGTTAAGCCCGGTGACGGGCTTAGCTTTATGCAGGGCGAGCGCCTGCGTGTGGTGCGGGTGGAGGTGCTGGGCGCGCGGCGTGGCCCGGCCGCCGAGGCGCAGGCGCTATATGCCGATCTTACCCCCGAGGCCGAGACCGGCAAGGCCGATACCGGCACGCGGGTCGGCATTCGACCCACAAAAAAAGACCGCCGCACGCTGGATGCCTTTCGGCACACGGTTTCTTGAAAGCAAGCCCTTGAAACTCTGTGGTTCGGGGCCTAATAACCCGTAAGAATATTCTTTAGTTGTTCGGGGTGGTTCCCCGGTTATGAGGCACCGAGATGACCTATATCGTTAATGATTCATGTATCGCTTGCAAATATACCGACTGTGTCGAGGTTTGCCCTGTGGATTGCTTCTACGAGGGCGAGAATATGCTGGTGATCCATCCGGATGAATGCATTGATTGCGGCGTGTGCGAGCCGGAATGCCCGGCTGACGCGATCCGCCCCGATACCGAGCCGGACGCGGAAAAATGGGTGGAATTCAACCGCAAATATTCCGAGCTTTGGCCGGTAATTATCGAACAGAGGGAGCCGCTGCCCGATGCCGAAGCCCGCGATGGCGAAGAGGGCAAGCTGGAGAAATATTTTTCCGAAAAGCCCGGCGAAGGCAGCTAGCTGGCTGGCACCAGAAACTTTCGCCGCAGCCCTTTTTTTCGCCTTAATTCTGTGGTATATTCAGGTTGTAACAATTTTGGCCTGTCACGAAGGAGTAGCTGCGCCAAGGCGCAGATAAAACAGTTTCAACACATTTCAAATTCGTCGCGGGTTGAGAATCAACCTCTAATGCCTATGTGTATGACAATGGCCAGATCAGACAAGGAACACGCCTGAACATGAGTAAATCGAAAAACCAGCTTGATTTTGCAACCGGCCAGTTTGTGGTCTATCCTTCGCATGGGGTTGGTCGGATCACCGAGGTGGAAACCCAGACGGTCGGGGAAGAAGTGCTGGAGATGTTTGTCATTTTCTTTGAAAAAGAAAAGATGACCCTGCGGGTGCCAACACAAAAAGCGATTCTGGTGGGTATGCGTGCGCTTTCGACGCCGGATCTGGTAGCGAAATGCATGAAAACGCTTGCGGGTCGCGCGCGGGTGAAGCGGGCGATGTGGTCTCGCCGTGCGCAGGAATACGAGCAAAAGATCAATTCCGGCGATCTGGTGGCGATTGCCGAAGTGGTGCGGGATTTGCACCGCAATGACGACCAGCGTGAGCAATCCTATTCGGAGCGCCAGCTCTATGAAGCGGCGCTGGAGCGGCTTACCCGCGAAGTCACCGCGGTGGATGCGCAGGGTGAAGATGCGGCGCAGCGCAAGATCAGCGCCATTCTGGATGCCCGTGTGGCACCGGCACCGGCAACGCCTGAAACCCCAGCGGCCTAATGCGCGGGGCGGCGGGCCGAATTCCGGCTCAAGAGGCGCGCCTGTCCGGTTCTAGTGCGATAACAGCACGGGGATTTTCGACTTCTTCAGCACCGTATTGGTAACACCGCCAAACAGGTCTTCGGCCAGCTTTGCATGCTCATAAGCCCCCATCACGAGCATACCGACCCCTGTTTCTTTTGCTGTTTTCAAAATGGTTTTGGCGATTTTCCGTGAATTCCGGG
>JALSHK010000253.1 GCA_026982275.1 Paracoccaceae bacterium
GTCAGGCGTCCAGCGCAGATCAACCCAGCGCCGGTCATTCCCCTCGAATTTTTCCAGGTTTTTGCAATCAATCGCATGGATAAGCACCCCGCGCCCCGGCATGGTAATGCCGACAATCCGCTCTCCCGGCACTGGCGAACAACACGGCGCAGGGCTGGCCGATTGATTGGGCTGAAGCCCGATTACCCGATCTTCATCTGCTGCGGGAGCCGGGCTATTCCCGGAGCTGACCAGCTCCGGGTAAAGGGTTTTCACCAGATCGCTGCCGCTCAGCTCTGCCGCACCGATTTCGGCCAGAAGGGCTTCTGCACTATTGAGATTAAAGAGATTGGCCGCCGTTTCCAGCGCTTTGTCGGTAGGTTTCATGCCAACCCGCCCTAAAGCAACGCGGGCAATTTCTCGCCCGAGGCGAATATGGGCCTCGCGATTCTCGTCACGCAAATAGCGCCGAATAGCCGATTTGGCACGGCCGGTAACGACCATATCCTCCCAGCTCGCCTGCGGTCGCTGGCCTTCTGCACGGATGATCTCGACGGATTGTCCGTTACGCAGCTTGGTCCAGAGCGGCACCCGCGCGCCGTTCACCTTGGCCCCGACGCAGGAATCCCCGATATTGGTATGAATCGCATAGGCAAAATCGATCGGAGACGCCCCGCGCGGCAGCTTGATCACCTCGCCTTTCGGGGTGAAGCAAAATACCTGATCCTGAAACATTTCCAGCTTCACATGCTCGAGAAATTCATCGGGATTTTCCGACGCCTCGAAACGCGCGGCCAGAGAGCGCAGCCACTGAAAAGGATCCACCGCAAACGGATTTTCCTCACGCAGGCCGTCGCGATAGGACCAATGCGCCGCCACACCGGATTCCGCTACCTGATGCATCCTTCGGGTGCGGATCTGGATCTCGACCCGCTTGGCATTACGGCCCGAAACCGTGGTGTGAATAGAGCGATAACCATTCGATTTCGGCTGCGAAATATAATCCTTGAACCGCCCCGGCACTGCCGACCAGCGCCGATGCACCGCGCCGAGGGCAATATAGGCATCTTGCTCGTTATCGGTGATGATACGGAAACCGTAAATATCGGAAAGCCGGCTGAACGGTTCGTTTTTTTCCTGCATCTTGCGCCAGATCGAATAGGGACGTTTTTCGCGCCCTGTAACCCGCGCTTCTATGCCCGCAGCATGCAGCGCGATCCGTATATCCTCGATAATACGCGGAATCAGATCGTCATTCTCGTTACTGAGATTGATAAACCGGCGCATGATCGAATTTCGCGCCTCTGGATTCAGCACCCGAAAGCACAGATCCTCCAGCTCCTCACGAATGAATTGCATGCCCATCCGCCCGGCCAGCGGCGCATATATCTCCATGGTTTCATGGGCTTTTTTCCGCTGTTTTTCCTTTGGCATAGAGCGGATGGTGCGCATATTATGCAGCCTGTCCGCCAGCTTCACCAGCAGCACCCGCAGGTCCTTGGACATCGCCATCAAAAGCTTGCGGAAGTTCTCCGCCTGTTGGGTTTCGACGCTGGAAAGCTCCAGATTGGTGAGCTTGGTCACCCCGTCCACAAGCTGCGCGATCTCGGGGGAGAAGCTGCTGGCCACCTGCTGATAGGTGGCTTTCGTATCCTCGATCGTATCGTGCAATAGTGCGGTAACGATAGTGGCATCATCCAGCCGCACCTCGGTAAGCAGCATGGCCACAGCTACAGGATGGGTGAAATATGGCTCGCCGGATTTTCGAATTTGCCCCGCATGCGCCGCCGCGCCGAAATCATAGGCGCGCCTGATCAATGCCGCATCTGATTTCGGATTATAGGAGCGGACCTTTGCGATCAGATCGTCAACGGTGATCACTCAATGGCCCTCCTGAGGTCAGTTCGGGCTTTGGGCTTCCATCAGCGCGCGCAGCATGATTTCTTCGGACATATCATCCTCGGACGGCATATCCGGGCTGTCTTTTTCCATCAATAGCGGCATGGAATCCTCTTCCGGCTCGTCCACCTCGTTATGGGATTGCAGAACACCGACAGCCGATTCACGCAGGGCCTCGGCGGCAATGGTTTCTTCAGCAATTTCACGCAAAGCCACAACAGGGTTTTTGTCGTTATCCCGATCCACGGTAATCGGATCACCGGCGGCAATTTCGCGGGCGCGATGCGCAGCCAGCACCACCAGCTCAAAGCGGTTGGCTACCTTGTCGATGCAGTCTTCTACCGTTACGCGCGCCATGCAAATGCTCCAAAATAAGGGTCCCGAAGATTCCGTTATGTAATGGCTGATCTGGAAAATGACAAGGGCTAAAGCGGCGTGATCTCCCTTATATTTGCCACCGGCAACCGCTCCAGAAGCGCCCTGACGCTTAGCCCAAGCACCGGGTGCAGCCATTCCGGCGCGATCCCGGCGAGGGGAACCAGCACAAATGCCCGGTCTTGCAAGCGCGGATGCGGTAATATCAGCTCGTCGGGTGCCTCATGCATCTGTGATTCCGGTGGCATGTTTTTCCAGCGATTATAGGTGGCAACATCCGGTAAAATCTGTTGATCATAAAACAACAGATCCAGATCGATACATCGCGCACCCCATCGCACCTGCCGCTCCCGCCCCAGTTCCGCCTC
>JALSHK010000254.1 GCA_026982275.1 Paracoccaceae bacterium
ATCTCGATTGACGGCGATATGGGCATGGCGATGAAACTCGGCTCTTTGCTGACCTGATGGAAACCGCGCCGCTCTATACGGATGTGGCAGAGGCGCCCGAAGGCGGGCAGGCGTTTTTTGTCCGCGCCGCCGATGGCACCCGCATCCGCTTTGCCCTCTGGGCGGGCGGCGCGCGCGGGCTGGCCTTTATCTTTCCCGGGCGCACGGAATGTATCGAAAAATATGGCCGTATGGCGGGCAAGCTTGCCGGGCGCGGCTTTTCCGTCTGTGTGATTGACTGGCGCGGCCAGGGGCTCTCGGACCGGCCTGACAACCGAACCGCCGTGGGTCATGTAGAGACCTTTCCCGATTACCAGCAGGATATCGCGGCAGTGCTGGGCCATGCGGCCATCGCGGCCATCTCCGGCCCGCGCATATTATTTGCCCATTCGATGGGCGGCTGCATCGGCCTTCGGGCGCTGATCGAGCGGCAAGAATTTGACAAGGCTGTGCTTTCCGCGCCGATGTGGGGGCTGCATCTGCCCGGTGCCAATCGATTTCTCGCACCTCTGCTGGCCGGTATCGGCACGGGGCTGGGCCTCTCTGCCAAGCCGGTAATCGGCCAGCCAAAGGGGTTTTATCTCACGCGGGATCCATTCAAAAACAACAATCTGACCCATGATCAGGATCATTGGGAATATATGAAGGCCCAAATCTTGCAGCATCCGGCGCTGGCGCTTGGCCCGCCCTCGTTTGGCTGGCTGAAAGAAGCGCTGGCGGAGTTCGGCTATTTTGATGCCCGCCCCGCCATGCCCGCCCTGCCGACCCTCGCTTTTCTGGGCGGCGAAGAAAGTATTGTCAGCCCTGCCGCCATTCGCCGGCACATGCAGGCCTTTGCCAATGGCAAGCTGATAGAGATCGACGGCGCACGCCACGAAATATGGATGGAAACCCCCGAACGCCAGCGGCAATGCTGGGCTGAAATAGACGCCTTTCTCTAGCCGCCCGATTTGGCCTTTTGCACCCATGCGCCGTTTTCCTGCGCCCAGTAAACCGCCGGTAGATCCGCCTGTGTTACCGCTTGCCAATCCTGCCGCGCCTGTGCCACCGCCGCCTCGTCACCGCCATCGAAAAACAGCGTCACCAGATCAAACCCGGCCATGCGCGCAGGCTCGGCCCGCGCGCCGTCAATCAGCATCAAAACCCCTGCGCCGTTGGGGTTTTCTGCGCGGGTGGTCAGCCAGATCGGCTGCGCCGCCCCGTCGCCTTCCAGCCCGTGGGGCAAAAAGCTGTCCTCGGGGCTGGTCCAGAGATGGGTATCCAGAAAGCGCAGCCGCGCCTCATCCCCGCTTTGCACCACCACCTTCCAGCCCCGCTCCAGCGATTTGGCCAGCAGGCCCGGCAGGGTCTGCTCCAAGGGCGATTGCGTGAGGTGATAGAAGCGAACCTCGGTCATGGGCTAGGCCTCGTATTGATCGCGGATCAGCCGGTCCAGCGCCCGCACCCCCCAGCCGGTGGCCCCTTTTGGCGAAAACGGGGTCGGCCCGGGCGAGGCCACACCGGCGATATCCAGATGGATCCACGGCATGTCGTCCTTGATAAAGCGTTGCAGGAATTGCGCCGCGGTGATGGAGCCGGCCATCCGCCCGCCGGTGTTTTTCATATCCGCCATGCGGGTGTCGATCAGCTTGTCATAGGCCTTGCCCAGCGGCAGCCGCCACGCCCCCTCGCCCTCGGCCTTGGCCGCGCGCAAAAACGCCTCGCAAAGCGCATCATCATTGGAGAACACCCCCGCATTTTCATGCCCCAGCGCCACCAGAACCGCGCCGGTCAGCGTCGCCAGATTGATCACGCCTTTGGGGGAAAACCGCTCTTGGGTATACCACAGCACATCGGCCAGCACCAAGCGCCCCTCGGCATCGGTGTTGATCACCTCGATCGTGTCGCCCTTCATCGAGGTCACCACATCGCCGGGCCGCGTAGCCTTGCCATCGGGCATATTTTCCACCAGCCCGACCACGCCGACCACATTGGCCCTGGCCTTGCGCAGCGCCAGCGCCTGCATCACGCCCGAGACAACTCCCGCGCCGCCCATATCCATGGTCATGTCTTCCATGCCCGCCGCCGGCTTGATCGATATGCCGCCGGTATCAAAAACCACGCCCTTGCCCACCAGTGCAAAAGGCGATTCATCGCCCCCGCCCTGCCATTGCATCACCACCACTTTCGAGGGGCTTTCCGAGCCAAGGCCAACGCATAGCAGGCTGCCCATGCCCAGCTTTTCCAGCTCGGCCTCCTCCAGCACCTCGACCTGCACCCCGAGGCTTTCCAGCGCCACAAGGCGATTGGCGAATTCGGTGGTGGTCAGCACATTGGCCGGCTCGTTCACCAGATCGCGGGTGAAATGCACCCCTTGCGCAACCGCCGCCATAGGGGCGCATTTAGCCTCGATCCCGGCAGGTTGGTTAACCATGACCATCGCTTCCTCCGCCCGAGATTCGGGCTTGGATTTATGGCGGTCAAAAGCATAATCCCGCAGCACCAAGCCATATAACATCTCGGCCGCGCGGCTTTGCGCCGCCAATAGCACCGAAAGTTTCCGGCCATTTGCAAAGGTAGCCATCTTTGCGCCGATTTTGC
>JALSHK010000255.1 GCA_026982275.1 Paracoccaceae bacterium
GCAGGTGGGAGGAACCTCCCGGTAAATCTCTTGAAATCTAGTTATATACCGCCGTGCGGGCGACATCGCTGATCATCGAGCGGCACAGGCCCAGATCGTTCAGTTCACGATCGCTAAGCGCGCTAAGCTCTTCGATGGTTTTGCGATACATACGCCGCTTGCGTATCGCGGTTTTCATATTCGCAAACATTCCGGCAATCCGCGTCGATACCGCGATTGTAGTTTGCGAGCGGGGCAAGGATACAAATGCCATATTTCCATTCCTTCATTTCATTTTCTGATACCAAGGATATAGGCGCTTGCTGCGCCGCAACAACGACCATTCAAGCCTTGGCGGCTTGCATATTTTGCATGGCTTGCAGCACGAAGGACCCAGGTCGATTCCGGTTCCCATTCCGGGGCCGGGGGTCTAGGCTCAAGCCATGAGTCTTACTGCGCTTTCCACCCGGCCATTCCGGCATTATCTGATCGGCAATGCCATCTCCCTGCACGGGCTATGGGTGCAAAAAATCACCATCGGCTGGATGGCTTGGGAAGCCACCGGCTCGATCGGCTTTTTGGGGTGGCTGGCATTTCTCAATTATGCGCCGCCGCTGTTTCTGGGTCCGTTTTTCGGGGTGATCGTTGATCGTGTGAATATCCGCAAAGCGGCGATCACCACCCAATCCCTGTTTCTCTTTGCGGCACTTGCCCTGCTGGCCTTGCATTTGCTCCAGCTCGCCGGCCCGGCCAGCCTGTCAGCCGTCGCGTTTTTCATCGGGCTGGTCACCTCTGCCCAGCATCCGGTCCGCATGGCCATCACCCCAAGGCTGGTTCCGGCCAGCCAGCTTGCCTCGGTTGTGCTTTTGCTGTCGCTGAATTTCAATTTGGCGCGGGTGATCGGCCCAGCCATTGGCGGTGCAATTATTGCGACCTTCGGTATTACGGCGGCCCTGGCTTTTACCGTGCTGGCATTTTTTCCCTTTGTGCCGATATTGCACAGGCTCTCGCCGCGACCAAACCTGCCATCGCCCCAAACCAGCCTGCGAACAGATTTTTCCGAGGGGTTTCGCTATGTGCTTGGCTCCAGTTTCATCCGCACCGCGACCCTGATCACCGGCCTGTTCTCTTTCTCGGGGCGCGGCGCGCTGGAGCTTTTACCCAGCCTTGCCGAGGGCAGCTATCAGCGCGGCGCTGCGGGGCTGGGGGTGCTGACCGCAATACAGTTACAGGTGCAAGACCATATACGGGGGCGGGTGATGAGCCTCTGGATCATGGTCGCCATGGGGGGCACGGCCTTTGGCGCATTATTGCTGGGCGCGCTGGCAGACGCAATCGGGCTGGGCGCGGCCTTGCAAATTTTCGGGGCCAGCACGGCTTTGGCAACGATATCGGTGTTAATCCACCGAAGAATCGCGAAATCCGGAGAAAGCCGTTGAAATGCAGGTCGATTTACAGTGATATAGAGCGCAGATTCGGGGGGAACCCGTTTTGACAACGGTCTTTGCGCCGCTACGGTGCGCTGACCGCAACTGGGAGATAACTATGAGAAAAATTCTACTGGCGACTACTGCCGCAACCATGCTGGCAACGGGCGCATTTGCCGGCGGCCACCAGATCAATATCGGGGTGATCCTCGGCTTTACCGGGCCGATCGAATCCCTCACGCCGGATATGGCACTCGGTGCCGAGCTGGCGATTGATGAAGTCAATGCAGCTGGCACTTTGCTGGGCGGCGGCAAGACCCTTGTTTCCGTGCGCGCGGACTCAACATGCGTGGATAGCGCCGCAGCACAGGCGGCAGCCGAAGCCCTGATCTCGAACGATAACGTAGCCGCCATCGTCGGCGCTGACTGTTCAGGGGTAACCACCGCGATTGTAAATAACGTATCGGTGCCAAACGGTGTGGTAATGATTTCACCCTCCGCCACCTCGCCAGCGCTTTCGACCGTTGAAGATAATGACCTGTTCTTCCGCACCTCGCCATCCGACGCCCGCCAGGGTCAGGTATTGTCAGACGTGCTGATGGACCTGGGTGTGAAATCCATCGCCGTGACCTATACCAATAATGACTATGGCAAAGGTTTGGCCGATGCGTTCCAAAGCTCTTATGAAGCGGCTGGCGGCACCGTAACCATCTCGGCTGCGCATGAAGACGGCAAAGGCGATTACTCCGCCGAAGTTGGCGCATTGGCCGCTGCTGGCGGTGAAATGCTGGCCGTATTCGGCTATGCCGACCAAGGCGGTGCCGGCATCATCCAGGGCGCGCTCGATACCGGCGCATTTGATACCTTCGTGATGGGCGACGGCATGAAATCCCAGGCGCTGATCGACAATATCGGCCCTGACCTCAATGGCTCCATTGGCACCCAGCCCGGCTCTGCCGGTGAAGGCGCCAAGAAACTGGCCGAAATGCTGACCGGCATTGCCGGCACCCCGGACGGCCCGTTCACCGCGGAAAGCTATGACGCGGCGGCCCTGATTGCGCTGGCAATCCAGGCTGGCGGCTCGGCGGATCGCGCCTCCATTGCGGCCCATGTTCTGCACGTGGCCAATGCTCCGGGCGAGCCAATTGGCCCGGGCGAGCTGGCCAAAGGGCTTGAGATCATCGCCAATGGCGGCGAAGTCGATTATCAAGGCGCATCGGATGTCGAGCTGATCGGACCGGGCGAAGCGGCCGGCTCTTATCAAGAGTATGTAGTAGAAGACGGCGCGTTCAAGGTGCTGCGCATCCGCTAGGGTGTTTAACCAAATCATAAAAACAGCCCGACAATTTGTCGGGCTGTTTTGCATAATCGGGGTGGGTAAATATGATCAGGGTTGAAGACCTGCACATGCATTTTGGCGGCATTCGCGCCGTAGACGGCACGTCGCTGGAAATAAAAACAGGCAGTATTACCGGGCTGATCGGCCCGAATGGTGCAGGGAAAACCACATTGTTCAATGTGGTCGCAGGGCATTACAAGCCCACCGCCGGCAAGGTGTTTCTGGATGGTGAAGATGTAAGTGGCATGCAGCCCCACGAGCTTTTCGGCAAGGGCCTCTTGCGCACCTTCCAGATCGCCCATGAGTTTTCGACGCTGAGCGTGCGCGATAATCTGATGATGGTGCCGCCGGCACAATCGGGCGAGACGCTCTGGAACGCATGGTTCAAGGGCGCTCAGGTGCGGGCCGAGGAAGAAAAACTGCGCGAAAAGGCCAATGAGGTGATTGAATTCCTCGAAATCCCCCATGTGGCGGATGAGCTGGCGGGCAATCTTTCAGGCGGGCAGAAAAAGCTGCTGGAGCTGGGGCGCACCATGATGGTGGATGCCAAGATCGTATTCCTCGACGAGGTTGGCGCGGGCGTAAACCGCACCTTGCTCAACACCATTGGCGACGCGATTTTGCGCCTAAATCAAGAGCGCGGCTATACGTTTTGCATGATCGAGCATGACATGGATTTCATCGGCCGCCTATGCGACCCCGTGATCTGCATGGCCGAGGGCAAGGTGCTGGCCGAAGGGAGTGCCGAAGAGGTGAAATCCAACGAGGCCGTGATCGAGGCTTATCTGGGCACCGGGTTAAAGAATAAAAAGGCAAGCACATGAGCTATCTCATTGGCGAAAAAATGACCGGCGGATATGGCAAGGGTGCCGATATCCTGCACGAATGCACCATTGCGGTGGAAAAGGGTGAGATCGCCGTGATTGTCGGGCCGAATGGCGCGGGAAAATCCACCGCGATGAAGGCGATTTTTGGCATGTTGAACCTGCGCGAGGGCCAGATCCGGCTGGATGGCAAGGACATTACCAATATGTCGCCGCAAGACAAGGTGAAGGCCGGCATGGGCTTTGTGCCACAAACCAGCAATGTGTTTACCGGCATGACCGTGCAGGAAAACCTCGAAATGGGGGCCTATATTCGCGATGATGATTTTATGGGCACCATGGAGCAGGTGTTTGATCTGTTTCCGATTCTGAAAGAAAAGCGCAAGCAGCACGCGGGCGAGCTTTCCGGCGGCCAGCGCCAGCAGGTGGCCGTGGGCCGCGCGCTGATGACCCAGCCCAAAGTGCTGATGCTCGACGAGCCGACGGCGGGGGTTTCCCCGATTGTGATGGACGAACTCTTTGATCGTATTATCGAGGTTGCCAAAACCGGCATCGCGATTTTGATGGTCGAGCAAAATGCCCGCCAGGCGCTCAATATCGCCGATAAAGGCTATGTGCTGGTGCAGGGCCGCAACCGTTTCACCGACACGGGAGAGGCCCTGCTGGCCAACCCCGAAGTCCGCAAATCTTTTCTGGGAGGCTAATATGGTCGACCTTCTCAACGCCCTGGCCTTGATGAGCAACTTTGTTTTTGTGCCAGCTCTTGTTTATGGCAGCCAGCTGGCGCTCGGCGCGCTTGGAGTTACGCTGATTTACAGCATCCTGCGCTTTTCCAATTTTGCCCATGGCGATACCATGGCCTTTGGTGCCATGCTCACCATTCTGGCCACATGGTGGTTCCAGAGCATGGGCATTTCGGCTGGCCCGCTGCCCACGGCACTGCTGGCGCTGCCCATTGGCATTGTTGGCACGGTGCTGTTTGCGCTGCTCACTGACCGTATGGTTTATCGCTATTACCGCAAGGTGAAAGCCGCCAGTATTGTCACCATGATGGCCTCTGTAGGCGTTATGTTTGTGATGAACGGCGTGGTGCGGGTTGTGATTGGTCCGGGCGAACAGCGCTTTGCCGATGGTGAGCGTTTCATCATTAAAGCCCGGGAATTCAAAGAGCTTACGGGGCTGGCCGAGGGGATCAGCATTCGCACCTCCCAGGCGATCACGGTAATTGTAACCCTGATCGTGGTGGCGCTGCTATTCTGGTTTTTGCAAAAATCCCGCACCGGCAAGGCCATGCGCGCCTATGCCGATAACGAGGATCTTGCGCTGCTATCGGGCATTAACCCCGATAAGGTGGTGATGGTCGCATGGATCATAGCCGCCACGCTCGCCACGATAGCCGGCACGCTTTATGGCCTTGATAAATCCTTCAAGCCCTTCACCTATTTCCAGCTTCTGTTGCCGATCTTTGCGGCGGCGATTGTTGGCGGAATCGGCAATCCGCTTGGCGCGGTGGCAGGCGGCTTTATTATCGCCTTTTCCGAGATGGGCTTCACCTATGCCTATAAACGCTTCGTGGCCTATATGACTCCGGGGGATTGGGTGCCCGAAGGGCTGATTCAATTGCTCAGCACCGATTATAAATTCGCCGTCAGCTTTGTAATTCTGGTTTTGGTTCTGCTGGTCAGGCCCACGGGTATTTTCAAGGGGAAAGTGCTATGAAAAACGTCATTTTCTTTGCCCTCATGGGCTTGGCCTTTATCGCCGTCGGTGAATATCAAAGCTGGCCGTTTTCGCTTACCATCCTCAATCTGTGCCTGATCTCGGCAGTGATGGCGCTGGGGGTGAATATCCAATGGGGCTATGCAGGGATATTCAACGTAGGCATTATGGGCTTTGCGGCCCTTGGCGGCGTGGCGGCGGTGCTGGTCAATGCCGCTCCGGTACCGGAGGCATGGGCGGCGGGGGGCTGGGGCATTATGGCCTCGGGCGTGGCTTTGCTGGCCGTGATCGGGCTTGTGGTGCTGATCCGGAAAAAAACCGCCGGAAAGCTCCGGCGCTATGCCACGATTATTGCCGTGATTGGCGGATTTTTCGCCATTCGCGAGGTTTACGACCCCGCCGTGGCGGCGATTGAATCCATCGATCCAGCCAAAACCGGTTTTCTGGGCGGCATGGGCTTGCCGATTATTTTCTCCTGGGCAGTAGGGGGGGTGTTTGCCGCCGGCGGTGCCTGGGTCGTGGGCAAGGTTGCACTGGGTCTGCGCTCTGATTATCTTGCGATTGCCACGCTGGGCATTTCCGAAATCATCATCGCCGTGCTGAAAAACGAAGACTGGCTGACGCGCGGTGTAAAAAACGTATCCACGCTGAACCCTGCCGTGCCAACCGCCATCGAGCTGCAAACCGCGCCCTGGTTTCAGGATCTGGCGGCATGGTTTGGCACCGACGTTATTTTTGCTTCCGGTATCTTCGTCAAGCTTTCTTATGCGGTGCTGTTTGCCATTGTGCTGCTGGGCATCTTGTGGCTTTCCGAAAAAGCGCTGAAATCTCCATGGGGCCGGATGATGCGCGCCATTCGTGATAACCGCGACGCGGCTCAGGCCATGGGCAAAGATGTAACCCGCAGGCATCTGCAAACCTTCATTCTCGGCTCGGCCGTGGTTGGCATTGCCGGCGCGATGCTTACCACCATGGATGCGCAATTCACCCCGGGCACCTATAACCCTTTGCGCTTCACCTTTCTGATCTGGGTGATGGTGATCGTGGGGGGATCGGGAAATAACTGGGGGTCTATTCTTGGTGGTTTTCTTATCTGGTTTGTCTGGATCGAGGCCGAGCGCTTCGGGCCGATCCTGATGGAACTGGCCACTTCCGGCATGGATCCGGAAAGCCCGCTTCGCATCAATCTGATGGATTCAGCAGCACATTTGCGCCTATTCCTGATGGGAGCAATCCTGCTGATCGTGCTTCGCTTCAGCCCAAGGGGGCTGATACCGGAAAAATGACCGATTGGGATGACGCATTTCAGAACGGGAAATATATCGCCGGCGGGGATGATTTTCCTGTCATGTGGAAGGTGAAATCCACCACTTTCCGGGATGCCCTGCCCGGGGCGCGCCGCAATACCGGGCTGGCATATGGCGCGCACCCGCGCGAGGTTTTTGATCTGTTCTTGCCCGAAGGCCCGCACAAGGGTGTGGTAATATTTATCCATGGCGGCTATTGGCAGAGCCTGGACCATCGGCTCTGGTCCCACCTCGCCGCTGGCCCTATGGCCCGTGGCTGGGCGGTCGCCATGCCGGGCTATCCGATATGCCCCGAGGTGAGCATTGCCGGGATCACCCGAAGCATTGTGCGCGCTGTTGGGGCTATTGGAGACCGGATTGATGGCGAGATCATCATCTCCGGCCACTCAGCAGGTGGCCACCTCACCGCCCGCATGGCCTGCAATGACATCGATCTGCCCCATGCGGATCGCGTCCGGCGGTATGTCAGTATTTCCGGCGTGCATGATCTGCGACCACTGATCCGCACAGGGCTGAATGACGCGCTCAAGCTTGACATCGCAAGCGCGGCAGCCGAAAGCCCTGCCCTGAAAACACCGCGTAGCGGGGTTGAGCTTTTGGCATGGGTCGGGGAAGAGGAGCGCCCGGAATTCAGAAGGCAAAACAACTTGCTCGGAAATATCTGGCGCGGGGCTTTTGCCAGAACAGGTTGTATCCACGCCAAAGCCCGGCATCATTTTAACGTGATCGACGACCTGACAGACAAAGACAGCCCTTTGATCAAAGCGCTGACTTCCTGATTTTCCGGGCTATTCGCCTGCCTGACAGCAACAAAGCACAGTGCCCCGCCCCCCAGCTTCCAAATTGACAATTTGACGCATGTCAAAGCGCATATAGATTATCGGAACGAGTATATGCGGGGAAGGAGAGCAATATGACACATATCTCGGAATACAAAGCCAGGCTGCTTGAAAAGCTGAACCAGATGAACCAGCGCCTGCAACAGGTGGAGGATGCACTAGACAAGCCGCTGCCAAAGGACTGGGAAGATGCGGCGCTGGACCGCGAAGATGACGAGGTGCTGGAGGAGTTGGGCCATACGGCCAAACGGGAGAGATCCATGATTGTCGCCGCGCTGGAGAGAATCGTTGCAGGCGAATACGGTGTCTGCGTTAAATGCGCAAAGCCGATCCCCGAAGCACGGCTGGATGCGCTGCCCTATACACCTGTTTGCGCCAAATGCGCTAGCTAAAGGAGAGACCTATGGCCTTTGAAGACCTGAAAGTCCGGCTTTTGATGTTGCTCGACGAAGCCACACACCAACCCGAAGACCTGCACGAGTTGCAAGAAGAGCTGCGTGAGGAGATCGCCGGATTCAGAGCGCAAGGCTTGCCGGTTCCCGAAGATATCATCCGGCTGGAAAAAAGGCTGGAAGCCGCGCTGAACCTGCCAAAGTAATGCGACGGTATCGGCGACATCGAGGCGGGAGCAAGCTCCCTTTCAAGCCCCCTCCCCCGCCGCATGCTGCGCCTCTGGCTTCGCAAGGCTCTATACCTGAGTAATTTAATTCATATTCAGATCTTGCAATATGTTCTGCCCCGCCTATCTATGGTCAAACACAAATTCAGGAGCAATACCATGACCCCCGAAGTGAAAGCCTTTTTTGACGACGCCACCAATACCGTATCCTATGTGGTCAAAGACCCCGGTAGTGCAAAATGCGCCATCATCGATTCGGTGCTGGATTTTGATTTTTCCAGCGGCCGGACAGATACAAAATTCGCCGACCAGATCATTGCCTATGTAAAAGCCGAAGGGCTGGAGCCGGAATGGCTGCTCGAAAGCCATGTGCATGCCGATCATCTTTCTGCTGCCCCCTATATTCAGGAGCAAGTTGGCGGCAAAATAGGCATTGGCGAGAAAATCTCGGTTGTGCAGAATGTATTTGGCAAAATATTCAATGAAGGCACGCGGTTTCAGCGAGATGGCTCGCAATTTGACAAGCTGTTCCAGGAAGGTGACAGCTTCAAAATCGGAGGCCTTAACGTCAATGTGATGCATACACCGGGCCACACCCCCGCTTGCCTTACCTATGTAGTGGAAGATAGCGCCTTTGTGGGCGACACCATGTTTATGCCTGATTTCGGCACCGCGCGATGTGATTTTCCGGGCGGCTCTGCCGAAACGCTCTATAGCTCGATCCAGAAGATCCTGAGCCTGCCCGACGAGACCAAAATCTTTGTTGGCCATGATTACAAAGCGCCCGGGCGTGACGAATTCGCATGGGAAACCACCGTGGGCGAGCAAAAGGCAAAAAACGTGCATGTGGCAGCGGATAAGGACAAGGATACCTTCATTGCAATGCGCACCAAGCGCGATGGAGAATTATCTTTGCCCAAGTTGATTGTGCCTTCAATTCAGGTTAATATGCGCGCCGGTCAAATGCCCGAGGCCGAAGAAAACGGGCAAGTTTATCTGAAGGTGCCGATCAATGTTCTTTAACCTGTTCAAGCCCAAAAACATCCAGCAAATCGGCAACTTGCGCGCCACCGAGATTGACCCGAATTACACCGTAACCGGGCAGATCACTGTGGCGGATGTGGCCGATATCAAGGCCGCTGGCTTTGATACCGTGATGTGCAACCGACCGGACGGCGAGGAGGCCGGGCAGCCGGCTGCTGACCAGATAAAGCGGGCGGTTCAAAAGGCCGGCATGAAATTTTTCCATGTGCCGGTAGCCCGCTCGCTGGACAGCACGACCTTGAGCAATTTCAAATCCGTAACCGAAGGCGATAATGGCAAGGTCTTTGCCTATTGCCGAACGGGAAATCGCTGCACCATGCTCTGGAAGGCCACGCGAAGCTAGGGAATTCTGGCACTGAAGCGGCCATAATTCGCTAAAACGGTATTTCAAACAAGGGGGCGGAGACGCTCCCTTTTCAATTCAGGAGCCGGTAATGAAACGGTTTTTTCCTATTCTGGAATGGTCAAAAGACTATTCCCGCCAAACGCTGGGTCAGGATCTTGTGGCGGCTGTGATCGTCACCATCATGCTCATTCCGCAATCGCTGGCCTATGCCCTGCTGGCGGGGCTGCCGCCCGAGGTGGGGCTATATGCTTCCATCGCCCCGCTTTTGATCTATGCGATTTTTGGCTCAAGCCGGGCACTGGCGGTTGGCCCTGTGGCCGTGGCCTCGCTGATGACGGCTGCGGCAGTGGGGGATCTGGCAGCGCAAGGCACGCCGGAATATCTGGGGGCGGCGATTGCACTGGCTTTTCTGTCGGGGCTGATGCTGCTGCTGATGGGCTTTTTGCGGCTCGGATTTATGGCGAATTTCCTCTCGCATCCGGTGATTTCCGGCTTCATCACCGCCTCGGGTATTCTCATCGCCGCCGCCCAGCTCAAGCATATTTTCGGCGTCAATGCGAGCGGGCATAACCTTTACCAGTTGGTAATCTCGCTATGGCAGCATGCCAGCGGGATCAACCTGCCCACGCTGGTGATCGGAGTGTTTACCGCCAGCTTCCTGTTTTGGGCGCGCAAAGGGATCAAGCCCTTGCTGCTCAAGCGCGGCGTGCAGCCCAAACTCGCCGACATCCTCGCCAAAACCGGCCCCGTGGCCGCTGTTGCCCTGACCACGCTGGCCACCTTCGCCCTCGGCCTTGATGCCCAAGGCGTTAAAATCGTCGGCGACGTCCCTTCGGGCCTTCCCGTCCCCACTGTGCCGCCGCTTGATTTCCAGCTTTGGCTGAAAATCGCGACCCCTGCGCTGCTGATCGCTATCATCGGCTATGTAGAAACCATTTCGGTCGCCTCCACTCTTGCGGCCAAGCGCCGGCAGCGGGTGGATCCGGATCAGGAGCTGATCGCCCTTGGCGCAGCCAATGTCGGCTCGGCCGTGTCGGGCGGTTTTCCGGTCACGGGCGGCTTTTCCCGCTCGGTGGTGAATTTTGACGCCGGCGCGCAAACCCCTGCTGCGGGCGCCTATACCGCCATGGGCATTGCCCTTGCCACGCTGTTTTTAACCCCCGCGCTTTTCTATCTGCCAAAGGCCACGCTGGCGGGCACCATCATCGTTGCGGTGCTGAGCCTGATTGACCTTGGCGCGCTCAAGCGCACATGGCGCTATTCGAAATCGGATTTCGCCGCCATGGCCGCGACCATCCTCGTCACCCTTGGCTTTGGCGTGGAAATGGGGGTGATTTCGGGCGTCAGCCTTTCGATCTTCCTGCATCTGTATCGCACCTCCAAGCCGCATTATGCCATTATCGGCCAGGTGCCGGGCACCGAGCATTTTCGCAATATCAAGCGCCATGAGGTGCTGGTTTCCCCCGGGATCTTCTCGATCCGCATCGACGAAAGCCTGTATTTTCCCAATGCGCGGTTTCTGGAAGATACCATTTATAGCGCTGTGGCAAACCATCCGGAAATCAAACATGTAATTCTGGTGGCACCGGCGATCAATTTCATCGATGCCTCGGCGCTGGAAAGCCTGGAAGCGATCAATCGCCGCCTGAAGGATGCAGGGGTAAAGCTGCATATGTCGGAGGTGAAAGGGCCGGTAATGGATCGGCTGAAGCGCTCGGATCTGCTCGACGAGCTGACCGGCGAGGTGTTTCTCACCCAGTTTGACGCGCTGTGCAAGCTGGACAAGGCTTGCGCCACCAAAGCGATGAAAGGCAAGCGGCCCGCATCGGCGGGCTGAAGCCGCGCCCTACCAGCGCGGCGGGCGCTTTTCAAAAAACGCCGAAATCCCCTCCATGGCGGCGGGGGTTTCCCATGTATCCGCCAGCGCCTCCACCGTGCGCTCGATCACCGCATCATCAATCACCGGCCCAAGCGAGCGCAGCAAGCCCTTGGCCGCCGCCACCGCAGTCGGGGCCGCTTTCAGATAGGGCTTCACCTCGGCTTCGATCGCGAGGTCCAGATGCTCGGGGATCACCGATTTCGCCAGCAGCCCCAGCGCCTTGCCCTCCGCCGCTTCAAACACCCGGGCCGACATAAACACCCGCCGCGCCATGGCCTCGCCCATACGGGCGATCACATAGGGCGAGATGGTGGCCGGAATCAGCCCGAGGCGGGTTTCGGTCAGGCCCAGCTTTGCGCCCTCGGCGGCAATCGCCACATCGCACACCGATATCAGCCCGACCCCGCCACCAAAAGCATGGCCTTGTATGCGCCCGATCAGCGGCTTTGGCATTTCATTCAGCGCCCGCAGCATATGGGCCAAAGCCCGCGCGCCTTCCATGCGCTCTTCGCGGCTGGCGCTCATTTGCGCTTTCATCCAGTCTAGGTCTCCGCCCGCGCAAAAGCTCGCGCCCGTGCCGGTCAGCACCACCACCCGCACGCTGTCATCCGCACCCAGATCCGCCGCCGCCTGCGTCAGCTCCGCCAGCATTTCCGCGGACATCGCATTGTGCTTTTCCTCTCGCATCAGCGCCAAAACCGCAACGCCGCGCTCGTCTTTCTCAATCGCAATCGTTTTCATAATTCTCTCCCGTAGGGTGGGGCTTCAGCCCACCAATCCTTTCGCAAAAACCGCCGCCGCCTCAAGCCGCGCCTCATCCAGCCCCGTCTCGTATCCCAGCGCCGCCAGCCGCCGCGCCACCTTCAGCGTATCCACATTTCCCGCCGCACCGGGCGCATAGGGGCAGCCCCCCAAGCCGCCAATCGCCGCATCAAACACCCGCAAACCGGCCTTCAGGCTCACCTCGATATTCTCCAGCGCCTGCCCGTTTGTATCATGAAAATGCCCGGCAAGCTGCGGGGCCGGCACCACCTTCAGCACCGCCTCCAGCATCCGCGCCACCGTTTCGGGCGTGCCCGCGCCGATGGTATCGCCCAGCGAAATTTCATAGCACCCCATCTCCAGCAAAGCCTTGGCCACCCGCGCCACCGCCGCAGGCTCCACCGCGCCATCATAAGGGCATTTCACCACACAAGACACATAGCCGCGCACCGGAATACCATCCTGCAAGGCCTGCGCCACCAAGGGGCGAAAGCGCTCAAGGCTCTCGTCAATACCGGCATTTATATTGGCCCTGGAAAACCCTTCGGAGGCAGAGCCAAACACCGCGACCTCATCCGCACTCGCCGCCAGCGCGCCCTGATAGCCGCGCATATTGGGCGTTAGCGCGGTATAGGCCACGCCCGGCTTACGGGAAATTCCTGCCAGCACCTCTGCTGCATCCGCCATCTGCGGCACCCATTTGGGAGAAACAAAGCTCGTCACCTCGATATGGTCAAAGCCGCAATCCGAGAGCTGATCCACCAGCCTCACCTTATTCGCCGTCGAGATCAGTGCCGCTTCATTTTGCAGACCATCTCGCGGTCCCATTTCAAAAATACGCACAAAATCAGACATTTATAGCCTCATAGTAATCTTGCACATAAAGTCGCGTCTCATCGGCCTCTGGCAATGCCCGCTTGAAGGCCTCTCTTTTCGACAGACATTTATAATACGCCGCAACCAGCGGAAATGCATCAAGCTTTACAAAATGCCGCGCCATATAAAGCGCCTGCCCCAAAGCCACATCCGCCGCCGAGAATGCACCCAGCGCATAGGCCCGCCCCGCCAGCCGCGCCTCAAGCGCATTGTAAGTTTTGCCCAGCCGCGCCGCTTCGAGCTTGCACACCAGGCTTGAGCGCGCCCCGGGCGGATAGATCGCAATATGCTGCTGGGTTAGCGCTGCGGTATGCTGGCTGATGGTTTCGGCAAAATGCAGCCAGTTCAGCCCGTCCATGCCGCTGGCCTCCAGCCCTGCTTCGGGATGCCGCGCCGCCAGATATTGCAGCGCCGCCAAGCTTTCGAAAATCACCCCGCCATCGATCTCCAGCGCTGGCACCCGTCCTGCCGGATGCAGCGCCAGATAGGCCGGATCGCGCAGGGTTTTATCAAATCCGTGCCTGACGATCTCAAAATCCAGCCCCAGCTCATAGAGCATCCACAGCACCCGCATGGAGCGGGTCTGGGCGCAATGGTGCAGACGGATCATGCCTCCTGCATCCGCAAAAGCACCACGCCGCTTTCCACCTGCGCGCCCACATGGGCCAGCACCTCGCCCACCACCCCGTCAAAGGGCGCGCGCAGGGTATGCTCCATCTTCATCGCTTCCATCACGATCAGCGCCGCACCGGCTTCCACCGTCTCGCCCGCCTCGGCCAGCACCGCCTGCACCAAGCCCGGCATCGGGGCCAGCAAGACCCCCGCTCCGGCCAGCGTCCCGGCTTCGAAATTCAACGGATCGTCTATCTCCGCCTCGAAATGCAGCCCGTCCATCATCACATGGACCCGCCCGTCCACACGGTGCGCCCGCGCAGCCCGCACGCGGCCCTCAATCCGGACCCGCCAATGGCTGCCATTCTGCGCCAGAATCCCGATCTCCAGATCTTCCACACGATATCGCCCCGCCCCCAGCACCTGCACCCAATAGCCTTCGCCATCCAGCCCAACGGATTGCCGCAAGGGCTGCCATAGCGCAAACCCTCCGCCCCAATCCCGCGCCGCAATTGCCGCCACGGCGCGCAATGCCGCACCAGCCTCGGGCTGCGCCACCAGCGCCTCCAGATCCCGCGCGATCAGCCCCGTATCCAACTGCCCTGCCGCAAAGCCCTTATGCGCCGCCAGTGCCGCAAGAAACGCGATATTGGTGGTGCAGCCGATGATATCGGTCTGGAGCAGCGCCTTATGCAGCCGCGCCAATGCCTCGGCGCGGGTATCGCCCTGCACGGTCAGCTTGGCAATCATCGGGTCATAATAGGGTGAAATCTCGTCGCCCGCGCGCACGCCGCTATCAATCCGCACCCCTTTTGGGAAATCCAGCACCTTCAGCCGCCCCGTAGCGGGCAGGAAGCCCGCCGGCACATCCTCGGCATAGATCCGCGCTTCAAAAGCATGGCCGGTGCAGGTGATATCACTTTGCGCCGGCACATGCCCGCCACTGGCGACCTCGAGCTGTAGCCGCACCAGATCCAGCCCGGTGATCGCCTCTGTCACCGGATGCTCTACCTGAAGCCGGGTGTTCATCTCCATGAACCAAAAGCCGTCAGGGCGCAGGCCATCGCTGGCATCAACGATGAATTCCACCGTGCCAGCACCGCAATAGCCAATCGCCTTCGCCGCCCTCACCGCCGCTTCGCCCATCGCTTCGCGCATCGCCTCGGTCATGCCCGGTGCGGGGGCTTCCTCGATCACCTTCTGGTGGCGGCGCTGGAGCGAACAATCCCGCTCGAACAAATGCACCGCGCCGCCATGGCCATCGCCAAATACCTGCATTTCGATATGGCGCGGGCTGAGGATATATTTCTCGATCAACACCTGCGCATTCCCGAAGCTGGCGCTGCCCTCCCGGCGCGCCGCGTGTAGAGCCTCGGCAAAATCAGCGCTATGGTCAACGCGGCGCATCCCCTTGCCACCGCCACCCGCCACCGCCTTGATCAGCACCGGATAGCCGATTTCTTCGGCCCTCAAAGCTAGGAAATCATCCTCCTGATTATCGCCATGATAGCCCGGCACCACAGGCACGCCGGCTTCCACCATCAAAGCCTTGGCCGCATCTTTCAGCCCCATAGCGCGGATGGCACTGGCGGATGGCCCGATAAACACCAGCCCCGCCGCTTCCACGGCCTGCACAAAATCCGGGTTTTCACTGAGAAACCCATAGCCCGGATGAATGGCCTGCGCCCCCGTTGCCAGCGCCGCCGCAATTATCCGCTCGCCCAGCAAATAGCTCTCGCTCACAGGGGCAGGGCCAATGCGCACGGCTTCCGAGGCCAGCATCACATGCTTGGCGGTCGCATCCGCATCGGAATACACCGCCACCGTGGCCACGCCCATTTCCCGTGCGGTTTCAATGATCCGGCAGGCAATTTCACCACGGTTGGCGATCAGGATTTTAGTGAACATTTCAGTCTCTCCAATGGTCGAGCAAAACACATAGCCTACATCCGGAACACGCCAAAACGTGTCTCCTCTATCTCCACATTCAACGCCGCGCGCAGCGATAGCGCCACCACTTTTCGGGTGTCCCTCGGGTCGATAATCCCGTCATCCCAGAGCCGTGCGGTGGCATAAAGCGGGTGGCTCTGCTCTTCAAACATCGCCAGCGTCGGGGCCTTGAAGGCTGTTTCTTCCTCCGCGCTCCATTCGCCCCCGTCCCGCTCGATCGCATCGCGCTTCACCGTGGCCAGCACCCCTGCCGCCTGCTCCCCGCCCATCACCGAAATCCGGCTGTTGGGCCATGTCCAAAGGAAGCGCGGCGAGTAAGCCCGCCCCGACATGCCGTAATTCCCCGCGCCATAGGAGCCACCCACCAGCACAGTGATTTTAGGCACCGACGCACAGGCCACCGCCGTCACCAGCTTGGCCCCGTGCCGCGCGATCCCCTCGGCCTCGTATTTTTGCCCCACCATAAAACCCGTGATATTTTGCAAAAACAGCAGCGGGATTTTGCGCTGGCAGCACAGCTCGACAAAATGCGCACCCTTCACGGCGCTCTCGGAAAACAGCACGCCGTTATTGGCAATCACCCCCACCGGCATCCCCTCGATATGGGCAAAACCGCATACCAATGTGGTGCCGAACCGCGCCTTGAATTCATCAAATTCCGAGCCATCCACAATACGCGCAATCACCTCTCGAATGTCATATGGCACCTTCGGATCCGCCGGTATCACCCCCAGCATTTCCGCCGGGCTATGCTCTGGATGCGGCGACCGTTGCCGCGCGATGCCGGCCCCCCCGGGTCGGTTGAGCGCGGCAACCGCTTGCCGTGCCAAGGCCAGCGCATGGGCATCATCCTCGGCCAGATAATCCGCCACACCGGAAAGCCGCGTATGCACATCCCCGCCGCCCAGATCCTCGGCGCTCACCACCTCCCCCGTTGCCGCCTTCACCAATGGCGGCCCCGCCAGAAAAATCGTCCCCTGTTCCTTCACAATGATCGAAACATCCGACATCGCCGGCACATAAGCCCCGCCCGCCGTGCAGCTTCCCATCACCACCGCGATCTGCGCAATCCCCTTGGCGCTCATCCGCGCCTGGTTATAGAATATCCGCCCGAAATGGTCGCGATCCGGAAACACCTCGTCCTGATTGGGCAGGTTCGCCCCGCCGCTATCCACCAGATAGATACAAGGCAGCCCGTTCTCCTCGGCGATTTCCTGCGCCCGCAAATGCTTCTTCACACTCATCGGATAATAGGTCCCGCCCTTCACCGTGGCATCATTGCACAGCACCATCACCTGCCGCCCGTGCACCAGCCCGATCCCCGCTATCACACCGGCTGCAGGCACCACACCGCCATAAAGCCCATGCGCCGCCAAGGCCCCGATTTCCAGAAAGTCCGACCCCGCATCCAGCAGCCCCGCCACACGATCCCTTGGCAGCATCTTGCCCCGCGATAGGTGCCGCTT
>JALSHK010000256.1 GCA_026982275.1 Paracoccaceae bacterium
GCGCTGCACAGCCGGGCCTTCGCCAAATTCGGTGGTGTGGCCGCCAAAAGGGCGCTGGTAAATCTTGCCCTCTTCGGTGCGCGAAAACGGCACGCCGTAATGCTCCAGCTCATAAACCGCCTCGGGGGCGTGGCGCACGAGGTATTCCTGCGCGTCCATATCGCCGAGCCAGTCAGAACCCTTAACCGTGTCATACATATGCCACTGCCAGTTATCCGGCCCCATATTGGACAGACTGGCCGCAATACCGCCCTGCGCCGCCACAGTATGGCTTCGCGTCGGGAAAACCTTGGTTACGCAGGCGGTTTTCAGCCCTTGCTCGGCCATGCCCAGCGTAGCCCGCAATCCCGCGCCGCCAGCGCCCACAACCACCACGTCATATTCGTGGTCAATAAATTCATATGCAGCCATGATAGGTTCCTAACTCACGCGCCAAAGGCGATCTTGGCGATGGAAAACACGCCGGTAACGCCGATCAGCGCGGTAAACATTGTATTGCCCAGCAGCGCGATGGTCATCATAGCCTTGCCATGCACATAATCCACAATCACCTCCTGCAAGCCCTGGCGAAGATGGGACATTATGGTGATGAAAAACAGGATCGCGACCAGCGCATTGACCGGATTTTCATAAATCCCGCGCACGGTATCAAAATCGCTGCCAACTGCCCGCAACAGCGGAAACACAAACAAAAGCACCAGCGGCACCAGCGCCACCGCGCCCACCCGCTGTTTCCACCACTCCTGCGTGCCGTCCTTGGCCGATCCCAGCCCCTCGACCCGTTGTCTATCCGTTTGATATCGCATCAGATAATCCCCTTGAAGATCAGCACGCCAATCACCGTAAGCACGACCGAACCCGCCATCACCACCAGCCCGGATTTATAAGCCGTGCCCAGATCCAGCCCCTTGCCCGCATCCCAGAAAAGATGCCGGATGCCGTTGCAAAAGTGAAAGCTCAGCGCCCAGAGCGAGGCGATCAGGATCAAGCCGCCAATCACCGAGGTCATCACCGCATTGGCCAGCTCGAAATAGGCCTCGCCAATCGCCAGCGCCAAAAACCACCACGTGACCATCACCAGCCCCAGCGCCAGCCCGACGCCGGTAATCCGGTGGGTGATCGACAAAACCATCGTCCAGAGCGGCCGATAAATCGATAGATGGGGAGAAAGCGGGCGATTGCCCCGGTTCACATCTGCCATGGTGATCTCCTGCTGAAGCGCGGCTCAGGGTGCAGCCCGAGTCTATTTTGTCGCAGGTTTACGCAGTTTTCCCTTACGGGCAAGTTAATTCGCATAATATTGCCATGAACCCATCGCATTGCCCCAGCGGATTTTCATTTGTGATCACATTAAATTTTTAAGTGATCACAAATCTGCTTGCGGAAATATGGTATGCGCAAACGAGCCGGAAACCCGCCCGCGCCGATGGCCGATCTTCCCCAGCGGTGCGCCCATCGAATCCGAGGCCGCAAAAAGATCCGGCGGCGCGCTATCCGTAATCTTCGCATAATGAAACTCATGCGCCATAAAAACCCGCCCCGCCTGCGCCCCGCCAAGCGCCGTTAACCGCCTGTAGCCCAGATGCAGTTTTGGCTCGGCAAAGCTGGTTTCCACCGGCAGCAGCCCCAGCATTTCATGCCGCGTGCCAGCCGCATCCACCAGCCCCTCGCCCAGCACCATATAGCCGCCACACTCGCCAAATACCTCGCCCCGCGCGCCTCGCATCAAAGCCTTGAATCGCGCGCTCCCCGCCAGCCTCCCCGCATGCAGCTCGGGGTATCCGCCGGGCAGATACACCGCATCCGCATCCCGCGCCGGTCCCTCATCCGCCAGCGGCGAGAAAAACGAAATCTCCGCCCCCGCAGCCTTCCAGCCCTCCAGCATATGCGGATAGGCAAAGGCAAAAGCCTCGTCCCGCGCCACAGAAATCCGCTGCCCCAAAGGGGCCATGCGCGGCACCGCACCTGCAGTCGGCAGCGGCTCGGCCAGTGCCGCAAGCGCTGCAAGGTCTACCCCCTGCGCCACCACATCCGCCGCCCCTTCGATAAAGCCCTCAAGCCCCGCATCTTCCCCCGCCTGCACCAGCCCGAGATGCCGCGATTCCCGCCCCATCCGCGCATCTCGCGGAATGGCCCCCAGCACCGGCACAGCCGAAATCGCCCGTTCGATCATCATCCGGTGCTTGGCAGAGCCAACCCTGTTCAGGATCACCCCCGCAATCCGCACCCCCTTGCGAAACCCCGCCAGCCCCGCCACCACGGCCGCCACGCTCTGCGCCTGTCGCGCCACATCCACCACCAGCACCACCGGCAAGCCCAGCGCCACCGCCAGATCCGCCACCGAGCCGCGCCCCATCGGATCCTCCGCCACAGGTGCAGCGTCAAAAAGGCCCATCGCGCCCTCGATCAGCAGCAGCCCCTGCGCCTGACGATGGGCCATGGCCCGCAGGGCCGCTGGCGGCATGGCCCAAGCATCAAGATTCACGCAGGGCTTCCCGCTAGCCGCCGCATGAAAGGCCGGATCAATATAATCCGGCCCCGATTTTGCCGAGCAAATATCTTCTCCCTGCCGCGCCAGCGCCCGCAATAGCCCCAGCGTG
>JALSHK010000257.1 GCA_026982275.1 Paracoccaceae bacterium
ACCGCGCTGCGCAAGATCCGCGCCGCCGATGGCGTTCCGGGGCTGCGCGACGGGGATTTCTACCTTTATGATGCGCACAGGGCCGATTTGCAGGGCAGGGCGGGCGAGATCATCGCCACTTCCGGTCCGGCCATTTGCCGGGCCACCGCCGACGGGGCCGTCTGGATCGGGTATATGCGCGCGGTTGGCGCCGGCTTCAAGCTGCCGGCCACCATGCTGGTGCAGTCCGATGTACCGGAAATCGCGCTCGACAGCGCAGCGGGCTACCGCGAGATCAGCTACCGCGAGGCGGGGGATGTGGGCTATCTGCGCTTCAATTTCTATAACGGGGCGATGTCCACTGCGCAGATAGAGCGCCTGCTCGCGGCCTATAAGGCAGCCTGTACGCGCCCCACCAAGGTGATCGTGCTGGAAGGCGGCGATGATTTCTGGTCCAACGGCATTCACCTCAACATCATCGAGGCGGCGGATTCGGCGGCCGATGAATCCTGGCGCAATATCAATGCGATGGATGATCTGGCCGAGGCAATCATCCGCACCCAAAGCCACCTGACCGTGGCGGCGATGGGGGCCAATGCAGGGGCGGGCGGGGTGTTTCTGGCGCGCGCCTGCGACAGGGTCTGGCTGATCAATTCCATCACGCTCAACCCCCATTACAAGGATATGGGCAATCTCTACGGTTCGGAATTTTGGACCTACCTTTTGCCGCTATATTGCGGAGAGGCCAATGCCGCGCGCATAGCCGCCCAGCGCCTGCCAATGGGTGCTGTCGAGGCGGTGGAGTTGGGGTTGGCAGACGCCGCCTATGGCGACAGCCGCGCCGCCTTTGACCTCGAAACCAGGCGCCGCGCCCAGGTGCTGGTTGCCGATTTTCCCGCGCAAATTGCCGCCAAAATTGCCCGGCGCGCGGCGGATGAAGCCACAAAACCACTGGCGCAATACCGCGCCGAGGAGCTGAAAGAGATGCGACGGAATTTCTTTGGTTTTGATCCAAGCTACCATGTGGCGCGCTATAATTTCGTGCACAAGGTCTGCAAATCGCGCACCCCCCTTACCCTCGCCCGTCACCGCGACAAACGTTTCGAGAGGAAAGCCTCATGAACAAACCCACCATTCTGATTGTCGATGACGAGCCGCGCTCTGTCGAGGCGCTGGAGCGCAATCTGGCGGATGAATTTGACGTGCTCACCGCCTTGAACGCCAAGGATGCCGAGCAACTTCTGGCCGATAACTGGGTACAGATCATCCTGTGTGACCAGCGCATGCCCGATATGTCCGGCGTGGAATTTCTGACACAAGTGCGGGAAAAATGGCCCGATGTGATCCGCATCATCATTTCGGGCTATACCGAGGCCGAGGATATCATCTCGGGGCTGAACACGGCGGGCATCTACCATTATATCACCAAGCCGTGGCAGCCGGAAAAGCTGGTGATGGTGCTGCGCGGGGCGGTGAAGCTGTTCGAGTTGCAGCGGCAAAACGAGCTGCTGGCGATCGAGCTGCGGCTTTCGGGCAATGTGGCGCAAAAACGGGTGGATGACCGGCGCAAGGGCCTGCAAAAACAGTATAATTTTGACGATGGCATCATCCGCTGCAAAACAAGCCCGATGAACGGGATTTGCTCCACCCTCAGCCAGATCGCGCCCTTTGATCTGCCGGTGCTGATCACCGGCGAAAGCGGCGTGGGCAAGGAGCTGGTGGCCCGCGCCATTCACTATAATTCCCTGCGCTGGAACAAGCCGTTTGTGGTGCAGGCCTGCGGCTCCATGCCCCCCGAAGTGCTGGAGGCCGAGCTGTTCGGTTATAAGAAAGGCGCGCTCAGCCATGCGGTGCAGGATTTCACCGGCATGTTCGAGCGCGCGGCGGGAGGCACGATCTTTCTTGACGAAATCGGCGATATCCCGCCCGCCTTTCAGGTGCGCCTGCTCAAGGTTCTGCAAGAGGGCGAGTTGCGCCCCGTGGGCAGCAACCAGACCCGCAAGGTCGATGTGCGCATCATTGCCAGCAGCCAGAAAAGCCTTGAGGAAGAGGTTGCAAGTGGACGACTTCGCAAGGATCTTTATTTTCATCTCGCCGGTGTCACCATCCAGATCCCGCCCCTGCGCGAGCGGCGCGAGGATATTCCGATTCTGGCCAGCTTTCTGCTCAAGCAGGCGATCGACAAGATCGGCAAGCTGGCGGCAGGCTTCAGCGCCGAGGCGATCTCCTGCATGAAGCGCTATGGTTGGCCCGGCAACGTGCGCGAGTTGCAAAACGAGATCGAGCGCATGCTGGTGATGGGACCAGAGGACGATATTCTTGGTGCCGAGTTGCTGTCACCCAAGGTGCTGCTGGCGACGTCGCCTGATCTGGCCGATGATCTGTCGCTGCTGAACGGCACCACCGGCACGCTCAAGGAGCGGATCGAGGCGATCGAGGCCAAGATCCTGCGCGAAAGCCTGATCCGGCATCGCTGGAACAAGACCAAGGCCGCCAAGGAACTGGGGCTTTCGCGTGTCGGTTTGCGGGGCAAGCTGGAGCGCTACGGGCTGGAGCGGGAGGACGAGCCGGAAAATGACACATTGCTGGCAAAAACCGGTTAGGGTGCTGCCATGAGCCA
>JALSHK010000258.1 GCA_026982275.1 Paracoccaceae bacterium
ATCGGAGGTGATATCAGGATCCACCAGCGGCATCGAGGCGGCGTTACCATTGGCATACCACACATAATTGGTGATATCGGCGGTGATCTGCGCATCCATCACAAAATTGATGAAAGCATGCGCGGCCTCAGGGTTGGGCGCATCCGCCGGAATGGCCATCATATCAAACCATTGCAGCGCGCCTTCCTTCGGGATCACATAGGCAATTTCCACCCCGTTTTCGGCATCCGCCGCCCGCGCTTGTGCCTGAAATACATCACCCGACCAGCCCACGGCCACACAGGTATCGCCATTGGCGAGGTCCGAGATATATTGCGAAGAATGGAAATAGCGGATATTGGGCCGGATGGTTTCCAGCAGCGCCGCGCCGGCTTCAAGATCGGCCTTATCGGTCGAATTCGGGTCAAGCCCCAGATAGTTCATCGCGGCGGGGATCATCTCGGTGGGTGCATCCAGCACGGAAATGCCGCAATCGGCCAGCTTGGCAGAAACCTCCGGATCAAAGATCAGACCCCAGCTATCCACCTCGTAATCCTCGCCAAGGCGCTCGGCCACCGCCCCCAGATTATAGCCAATGCCGGTGGTGCCCCACATATAGATCACCGCGTGCTCGTTATCCGGATCATAGGCGGCCGCACCGGCCATCAGGGCCTCGTCCATATTGGCAAGATTGGGCAGTTTGCTCTTGTCCAGCGGCATATAAACCCCCGCCGCGATCTGGCGCTGCAAGAAATCGGAAGTCGGCACCACCACATCATAGCCCGAGCTGCCCGCCAGCATTTTCGCTTCCAGCACCTCGTTGCTGTCATAGACATCATAGGTCACTTCAATGCCGGTTGCGGCGGTGAATTTCTCCAGCGTGTCTTCGGCGATATAATCGGACCAGTTATAAATCCGCAGGATATTTTCCTGTGCCTGCACCGCCCCTGCGGCCGTTAGCGCGATCAGCGCCGTGGTTAAGCGTAATTTCATACTCTTGCTCCCTGTTGAAATTTTCCACCCCGAGTTTGGGCGGGAATGGCGCGCAAAGGCAAGCAAAATTTCGGTTCAGACCGAGGTCAGATAAGTCGCGATCTCGAAATCGCTCATCCTTTGGGCAAAACGATTGAATTCCTGCATTTTCATGGCGGCGAAAACCTCGCAGAATTGCGGGTTCAAATGGCGGCTCAAGGCATCATCCGCCGTAAAAGCCGCGATCGCCGCCGCCCAATCCGCCGGAAGCTGCGCCAGCCCTGCCTCATAGGCATTTCCCTTCGTGGGCGCTTGCGGCTTCTCCTTCAGCGCCAGCCCCTCCAGCACCCCCGCCAGCAAAACGGCAAGCAAAAGATAGGGGTTGGCATCCGCCCCCGCCACGCGGTGTTCGATCCGGCGCGCCCTGGAGCTGCCGCCCGGAATGCGAAGGGCGCTGGTGCGATTCTCATAGCCCCAGCCGATGCCGGTGGGGGCATGGCTGTCCGGCGCGAGGCGGCGATAGGAATTCAGATGCGGCGCAAAGATCAGCGTGCTGGCCGGCATCAGTTTTAGCAAGCCGTTCACGCAGTGCCGCAGGGTATCGCTCCCCGCCTCGCTGCCATCATCAAACAGATTGCGCCCCGCCTCGTCCAGCAAGCTGAAATGCACATGCAGCCCGCTGCCCGCCGCCTCCAGATAGGGCTTGGGCATAAAGCTCGCCTCCAGCCCCTGCGCGCGGGCCACGCCCTTGACGATCCGCTTGAAAAACGCGGCATTATCCGCTGCCTCCAAAGGGTCCGGCCCGTGCAGCAGGTTGATCTCGAATTGCCCTGCCCCGCCCTCCGAGATCGCCGCATCGGCGGGAATATCATAAGCGGCGCAGGCGGCATAAACCGCCTCGAAAAAGCCGCCATAATCATCGACATTATCCATCGCCAGCATTTGCGCCCCGGCCTGCGGCGGGACGGGGCCGGGCTTTACCAGATAAAACTCCATCTCCACCGCCATTACCGCCCTCAGGCCCAGCGCCTTTAGCCGCGCCGCCACCCCCGCCAATATCTGGCGCGGATCAATCGCCGAGGGGCTGCCATCTTCATGCGCCATCACAAGCGGCACAAATTGCGCCGCGCGGCTTTGCCAAAGCTCGGGCAGCGCCCCGCGCGCAGAGGGCAGACACAAGCCATCGGCATCACCGGATGCAAATACCAGCGGGCTATTCGCCACATCCTCGCCAAAAATATCGATCGCGGGCACAGAATGCGGCATGCGCAATCCGCCCCCCAGCACCTTTTCAAGCTGGCTGGCGGGCATCAGCTTGCCCCGCCAAATGCCGTTCAGGTCACAAATGGCGGCGCGGATCATTTCGGGGGCATTCATGCTCGGCTCCTGTGGTTTGCGCCAGTTTGAAAGCGCGGCTCGGGTAGTGTCAAGCCTGCGCGGCGGAGTCTTCGGGGCCTGAGCCCTGATTTTTCTCTTGAACCTCAAGGGGCTTGAGGTTGTATATCTGGGCGAACGCTATTGCTTTTGAAAGGATACCCGATGTTTAAAGCCCTGCTTACCTCCGCCTTTGCGATATTTTTCACCGGCCCGCTGCTGGCCCAGAGCATGGAGGTGGCCAAAAGCCCCACATGCGGCTGCTGTGGGGCCTGGATCGAGCATATGGAAGAGGCCGGTTTCGAGGTGACGGCCCGCAACATGTCCGGCGAGGCGCTGGACGGGCTAAAACAGGTGCTGGGCATTTCGCCGGAAATGGCCTCCTGCCATACCGCCATGATCGAAGGCTATGTTATCGAGGGCCATGTGCCGGTGCGCGAGATCAACCGGCTGCTGGCCGAACGCCCCGACGCCATCGGGATTTCCACCCCGGGCATGCCGACCGGCTCTCCGGGCATGGAATACCGCGACATCCTGGAGGCTTATGATGTTATGCTGATTTCAGCCGATGGCGAAACCGGGATCTATGCCTCTTATCCGGGTAATCAGGGGGGCTGAAGCGGCAGCGCGGTGGTGGATTTTATCTCTTCCATCGACAAGAGCGCGGTAACATTAAAAACCTTCACCCGCGCGATCAGCGATTGGTAAAATTCATCATAGGCGCGGGCGTTTTTCACCCGCACCTTGAGGATATAGTCGATATCCCCCGCCAGCCGGTGCGCTTCCATTACCTCGGGATGATCGCGCAGGGCCGCCAGAAATTCCGCCTGCCAGCCCGCCTCATGCTCCGATGTCCGCACCAATACAAAAAAGCACGCCTCCAGCCCCAGCGCCTCGGGCGATAGAATCACTGTCTGCCGCTCGATCACCCCCGCCGCGCGCAATTTGCGAATCCGGTTCCAGACCGGGGTCTTGGAAGAGCCGGTAATACGGGCGATTTCGTCCAGCGAGGCCGAGGCATCCTCCTGCAGTGCCGAAAGAATATTCCTGTCCAGTGTATCCAGCGCATACGCCATTCCAAGCTCCATCTAGATTTAGATAACTTTCCCGACTTTTCCAGCATTCGGGCGACAAATTTCTTATCAGCCTTCGATACTAGCAATTATACGGAATAGTATCCTATTATACAGGAAAGGCAATCACTGAATTCAAGAAGGATATTCACTATGGGAAACGCCATCATCACCGCCAGCACCGCCGATAGCGGCGATACGGTTTACCTCACCTCCTGCGATGCATGGACGCCGGATCTGGCCATGGCCGAGGTTCTGGAACCCGAAGATTTCGGCTGGCGTCTGGCCTTTGCCAACCGCCTTCGCGAAGTATCAAATGCAGCCCTGCGCACAGTGAAAACCGACACCCACGGCCTGCCCACCGGTATTTTGGCTTAGGTTCCGCTAGCCTTCCCCCAGCCAGTCTTTCAATACCGCTGCGGTATCGGCCCCGCAAAGCGGCGGCGCATGGCGGTAGCGCACCGGTGTTTGCGAAAATTTCACCGGATTTCCGATCAGCTTCACCATGCTGTGGGGATGCTGCATTTCCACCACCATCCCGCGTGCCGCCACCTGATCGCTGGCAAAAACCTCCGCCAGATCATTGACCTCGCCACATGGCACATTGGCAGCTTTCATCGCCGCCAGCAACGCCTGCTTTTCCATCGCTCCCATCTTTGCCTCGATCATCGGGATAAGCGCCTCGCGATTTTCGATGCGCTTTATATTGCTGGCATAAGCAGGGTCATCGGCCAGTGCAGCCAGGCCGATAATATCGCAAAACCGGGCAAACTGGCTGTCATTGCCCACCGCCACGATCAAATGCCCGTCCTTGGCGGCAAACACCTGATAGGGCACAATATTGGGGTGCCCGTTGCCCCGCCGCTTCGGAACCTCGCCCGATTGCAGATAATTGGTGCCCTCGTTGATCAGCCATGCAATCTGGCTATCCACCAGCGCCACATCTATATGCTGCCCCTCGCCGGTGGCCTCCCTGTGTCGCAATGCCGCCAGCACAGCCGTAGCGGCATACATGCCACACATGATATCGGCAATGCCCACCCCCACCTTCATCGGCGCCCCCTCCGGCTCTCCGGTCAGGCTCATGATGCCGCCATAGCCCTGCGCCATCAGATCATAGCCCGGCAGGTGCGCATTTGGCCCTGTCTGGCCAAAACCGGTGATCGAGCAATAGATGATCGCCGGATTCACCTCGCGAATAGCCTCGTAATCCAGCCCGTATTTCTTCAGCCCGCCGAGCTTGTAATTCTCCACCAGAATATCCGCCTTCTCTGCCAACGCCTTGATCATCAAGGCCCCGTCAGAGGTGGAAATATCCACCGCCACCGAACGCTTGTTTCGGTTTGCCGCCAGATAATAGGCGCTCTCGCCCGTCTCGTTCCCCGCCGCATCCCTCACATAGGGCGGTCCCCATTTGCGGGTATCATCCCCCATGCCCGGGCGCTCTATCTTCACCACATCGGCGCCATAATCACCCAACAGCTGGGTGCTGCTCGGCCCCGCCAATATGCGAGACATATCCAGCACCTTGATCCCCGCCAGCGGCCCTTTTTTCTTTGCGTTTTCCATATGATTCCATCCTCCCTGCGAGCATAGGGCCGGATATCATCCGGTGGAACCTGTTAATCGGCATGAAAACAAAAAACCGGCTTGCGGCTGGTAGAAAAAGGCGCAACATGCGCAGATGAAATCCCGCTTGCCTGTCATATTTATCATCATCACCGTTGCCATGGATTCAATCGGCATCGGGCTGATGATGCCCGTCATGCCCGACCTGATCCGCGAAATCACCGGCCAGAGCCTCTCCGAGGCCGCGGTATGGGGCGGGATCATGGCCTTTACCTATGCCGGCATGCAGTTCCTTTTCGGCCCGACCATCGGCAATCTCTCGGACCGTTTTGGCCGCCGCCCCGTGCTGCTGACCTCGCTTGTGATCATGTCGCTCGGCTATCTGGTGTTTGCGCAATCGCAGGTGATCTGGCTGCTGGTTTTCGCCCGCGCCATCACCGGCATTACCGGCGCCACCCTTGCCACCGCCAATGCCTATATGGCCGATATCACCCCTTCGGAAAAACGCGCGGCCAGCTTTGGCCTCGTGGGGGCCGCTTTCGGGATCGGATTTGTGATCGGGCCGGCCATCGGAGGCCTGCTGGGGCAGCTCGGGCCGCGCGCACCGTTTTATGTGGCGGCGGTCGTTGCGGCGCTCAATGCCGGTTTCGGCTTCTTTTTTCTGCCCGAAACCCTGGCAAAAGAAAAGCGTCGCCCCTTCGATTTTGGCCGCATCAACCCGTTCAAAGCCCTGATGCGCCTGCGGCGCGTGCCCGAAATCGGCGGGCTGGCGCTGGTGTATTTCCTGTTTACCATCGGGCAGAATGTATATCCCTCGGTCTGGCCCTATTTCACAACAGAGCAATTCGGATTTGATGCCAAAATGATCGGCATAAGCCTCGCGATCTTCGGGCTGTTTATGGCAATGGTGCAGGGCGGGCTGATCCGCATGGTGATCCCGCGCTTTGGCGAATGGAACACGGCCAGCGCCGCACTTGCGCTGAATGCTGTGGTGATGATCGTTACCGCCTTTATATCCAGCACGCTGTTTTTGTTTTTGCTCATGCCTGTCATGGCGCTCGGGATCATCGCCGCACCCGCGATGCAAGGCATGATGTCCAAGGCGACCGCTGCGGAAAACCAGGGCGAGCTGCAAGGGGTGCTGGCCTCTGTGCAAGGCTTGGCGATGATCATCTCGCCGCTGCTGATGACCTCGCTATTTCGCAGTTTCACCGGCGAAAACACAGTATTATACCTGCCCGGCGCGCCTTTTATCGCCGCCGCAGCTCTCTGCGGTATCGCGCTTTCCATATTGGTATTTTCCCGCGCCAGGCCAGCGCCATAATCCTGCGCCGAAGCCGGCATGGCAGCGCGTCTGCCCTTGTCTGGCTTGCCCCGTGTCTTATTCGCGCTGCACGATTGGCCTTGCGCCACTTGACATCAACCTCCGCGGCTCCACCCCGCTCAAACCTGGCCACCCCAACCTGCCTGACGCGAGGTGGCCCGCAGGGTCGGCGAGGGAAGGCAAGCCCCCCGGCCAAACAAAAAGGCCCGCGCAAGCTGCACGGGCCTTTCATAAGTATCAGGCAGGCTTAATTGGGCAGCTCGCCATCAATACCTTCGACATAGAAATTGAGGCCTGCCAAGGTGCCATCATCGGCAACCTCGCCTTCCGCCAGCCAGACAGAGCCGTCCTGCTTGTTGATCGGGCCGGTAAAGGGGCTGAATTCACCAGAACCAATAGCCGCAATCGTCGCCTCGGCGCGCGCCACTACATCCGCTGGAAGCTTGTCGGAGAACGGCGCGAATTGCACCATGCCCTCGGCAATACCATCCCAGGTATCCGTGCTTTCCCATGTGCCATCCATAACCGCTTTTACGCGCTCGATATAGTATGGTCCCCAGTTATCGATGATGCCCGTTAGCTGGGCATTCGGGCCAAATGCCGACATATCGGATGCCTGACCAAAGGCATAAACACCTTTTTCTTCCGCGATGGTCATTGCGGCGGGCGAATCTGTGTGCTGCATGATCACATCCACACCCTGCTCGATCAGCGCATTGGCCGCATCGGCCTCTTTGCCCGGATCAAACCATGTGTAAACCCACACCACCTTGAACTCCACATCGGGATTTACCGATTTGGCGGCCAGATAGGCGGAGTTGATGCCGCGCACCACTTCAGGGATCGGGAAGGAAGCGATATAGCCGATCTTGTTGGTTTCGGTCATCGCGCCGGCAATTTCGCCGATCACATAGCGGCCTTCATAAAAACGCGCGGAATATGTAGACACATTCTCGGCCCGCTTATAGCCGGTGGCATGCTCGAACGCCACATCGGGGAAATCCGCTGCCACATTGATGGTCGGATCCATATAGCCAAAAGACGTGGTAAAAATGATATCCACACCGCTGCGCGCCATCTGGCTCATGACCCGCTCGGCATCCGCCCCTTCAGGCACGCTTTCCACATAGGAGGTTTCGACCGAGTCACCAAATTCGGCTTCAACCGCCAGGCGACCCTGATCATGGGTCCAGGTCCAGCCCAGATCACCGATCGGACCAACATAGATAAAGCCCGCCTTTAGCGGATCGCCGCCGTGAGAGCCAGCGGTTGCGGCCCCCGAAAGGGCAAGGCCCATGGCTGCGGCTGCCGCCAGTGTTTTGGTAAATTTCATTTCAAACCTCCGTTTGGATTGTTGGCTTCGCCTAATGCGAAGCATGGAAAGATCGGCCCAGACAGGCCGGCGCGTTCAGGCTGGCCCGTTTCCGGTCAGCCGACATAATAACCAAAACCACGATCGTTACAATATAGGGTGTCATAGAAAGATACGCCCCCGATATGCTGATGCCCAGCGCCTGCAAGGATAGCTGCAAAATGGTGATTCCACCAAACATATATGCACCGAGAATAACCCGCCACGGCTTCCACGAGGCAAATACCACAATCGCCAGCGCAATCCAGCCCACTCCGGCCGTCATGCCCTCGGTCCATTGCGGCACCCGGATCAGGCTGACATAAGCCCCGCCAAGCCCGGCGCAGGCCCCGCCAAACATGATCGCGCCGAAGCGGATCAACTGCACATTATAGCCAAGCGAGTGTGCCGCATCGTGATTTTCACCACAGGCCCGCAACACCAGCCCGGCACGGGTGCGATTCAGGAACCACCACACGGCAATAACCAGCACCAGCGAAAAATAAATTATCGGATCATAGCTGAAAAACAGCTCGCCCAGCACCGGTAGATCGCTCAGCCCCGGCACTTCCAGCCGCTCCGTGCGTGGCGGTTTGATGCCGTTATAGCTGCGCCCCATCAAAGCGGCCAGCCCAAGCCCGAACATGGTCAGCGCCAGCCCTGTCGCCACCTGATTGGAAAGCAGATACTGGGTAAGAAAGGCAAAGAGCGTTGAAACAGCCGCCCCGCCAATCGCCCCGCCAACAAAGCCAAGCATCGGGCTGCCGGTGGTGGTGGCGGTTATAAAGCCGGTCACCGCGCCGATGATCATCATGCCCTCCACACCCAGATTGAGCACGCCGGATTTTTCGACCACCAGCTCGCCAATGGCCGCCAGCAATATCGGGGTGGCAGCGCCAATAAGCAGCACAATCATCGCCACCGCATTCAGGGAAGAAAAATCCATTACACAGCCCTCCGCATGGGTTTAATCCGGTAGTTGATCAGAATTTCGAACCCGAGCAGGAAAAACAGCATCATGCCCTGAAAAACCGTCACCGCCGCTGCCGGCATCTTTAACAGGAACTGCGCGTTTTCACCGCCAATATAGGTGCCGGCCAGGACCACACCCGCCAGCAATATTCCGACCGGGCTAAGCCGCCCGAGAAACGCCACGATGATCGCGGTAAAGCCATAGCCAACCGGAAAATCGATGGTCAGCTTGCCCGCCGCGCCCGTTAGCTCAAACAGGCCCGCCAAGCCCGCGGCCGCGCCTGAAAGCCCCAGGCAGATAGCGATAATGAAAGAAGGATTCACCCCGGCAAAACGCGCCGCGCGGGGCGAATCACCGGTCAGCTTGATCTGGAAGCCGAGCGCGTGTTTTTGCAAAAGGAAAAACGCCGCAGCCAGCAGGATCAGCATCACCACCCCGCCCGCATCAATCCCGAGGGCCGGAAATACATCGGGCAGCGAGGTCGGATCATTGCGCGCCAGATTGCGGCTTTCCGGAAAGCCCATGCCATCGGGCGCGCGCAAAACCCCCTGCACCATTTGCGCCAGAAAGTGTTCGGCCACATAAACCAGCATCAGCGATACCAGAATTTCATTGGCGTTAAATCTGATTTTCAGCACCGCCGGAACAAGCGCCCAAAGCGCCCCCCCCAGCGCCGCTGCCAGCGCCATGAGCGGCAAGATCCACCACCCCGTGCTGCCCCAGAGCGCCAGCCCCACGGCCCCGCCTGCTATCGCGCCCACAATAAATTGCCCCTCGGCCCCGATATTCCATACCCCGGCCCGAAAGCCCAAAGAAAGCCCCATGGCAATCAGGATCAGCGGCGAGGCCTTCACAAACAGCTGTGACAGATTATAGCTATCGACAAACGGGTCGATAAACAGCAGATAGATCGCCTTGAACGGATCAATCCCCATCGCCCAGAAAAGCACACCCCCGACCAGCATCGTTGCCAGCACCGCCATCACCGGCGTCAGGTAAAGCATCGCCCTGGAGGGCGTTGGTCTTTGTTCGAGCCTAAGCATCGGCCGCTCCTTCCAGTTCTCCGCCCATCATCAGGCCTATTTCTTCGATCGTCAGCCCCTTGGCGGGCTGGGGCCTGCTGAGCCGCCCCTCCGAAAGCACCGCAAATGTATCGGATATTTCCATCAGCTCATCCAGATCCTGACTGATCACAACCACCGCCGCGCCTTTTTCCGCCAACTGGCGCAGCGCCTGCCGGATGGAGGCCGCAGCCGCCGCATCCACCCCCCATGTAGGCTGGTTCACCACCAGCACTTCAGGGCCCTGCAACACCTCGCGCCCGATCACGAATTTCTGCAAATTCCCGCCCGATAGCGCCTTGGCCGCCACCTGCACCCCCGGGGTGCGCACATCAAATTGCTGCACGATATCCTGCGCAAATCCAGCGGTTTTGCGATAGTTCACCACCCCGCGCGGCGCCAGGGATTTGCGGATCTTTCCGGTAAGCAGCGCGTTTTGCACAAGGCTCATCATCGGGGCCGCCGCATGGCCCAGCCGCTCTTCGGGCGCGCTCAGCAAGCCCAGCTCGCGCCGCCGGTTCGGGCCGGTATCACCAATGGGCGCGCCATCAAGCCGGATCATTTCAGCCGAGACCTTTTCCTCGCCAGACAGCACCGCCAGCACCTCGTCCTGCCCATTGCCCGCCACGCCGCCAATGCCCAGAATCTCGCCCTTGCGCAGGGTAAAAGACACATCCTTCAGGCTGGTGCCAAACGGATCCTTGGAGGGCAGCTCCAGATTTTCGACCACCAGCGCATCGGCGCCCGGATTGAATTCGGTGGCCGCATGGATTTCCAGCTCGCCGCCGATCATCATTTCTGCCAGCGATTTTGCGGTTTCCTCTTTCGGGGTGCAGGTATCCACCACCTTGCCCATGCGCAGGATCGTCGCGTGATCACAAAGCGCCAGAATTTCATCGAGCTTATGGGAGATATAAAGGATCGCCACCCCGTCTGCCGATAGTTTTCGCAGGGTGCCAAATAGCACCTCCACCTCTTGCGGGGTCAAAACGCTGGTTGGCTCGTCCATGATCAGCAGGCGAGGATTTTGCAGCAAGCAGCGAATAATCTCCACCCGTTGCCGCTCCCCGACCGACATATCGCCGATCAGCCGGTCCGGATCCAGCGGCAACCCGTAATTCTGGCTCACCTCGCGGATTTTCTCCGACAGCTCTTTGCGATTGGGGGCGTCATCCATGCCAAGGGTGATATTTTCCGCCACGGTTAGCGCTTCGAACAGCGAGAAATGCTGGAATACCATCGATACCCCCGAGCCGCGCGCCACCGAGGGCTTGGCGGGCGCATAGGGCGCGCCGTTCAGGATCATCTCGCCCTCGTCGGGCTTCACCAAACCATAGATCATCTTTACAAGGGTGGATTTTCCCGCGCCGTTTTCCCCCAGCAGCGCGTGGATTTCGCCCTCCTGAATATCAAAGGAAATATCGTCGTTGGCTTTCACCCCCGGATAGCTTTTTGACAGATGTTTGATTTCCAGCAAAACCCTCATGCGCGGCCCTCTCCCCTTGGCTCTTTCATTTCATTCTGTGCGCGCATTAACCAATGCGCAACCCCTATCGCTATGCCCGCCGGTGTTTTCCCCAGCGCAGGGTCCCCGATCGGGCATTGCAGGCGCTTCAGGCGCTCATCTCTATGGCCAAGCTCGCGCAAACGCTTCAAAAATATGGTTTTTTTGGTGGCAGAACCGATCAAGCCCAGATGGCCAAAAGGCCGGCTCAACACCTGATGGCAGATTTCCAGATCATGGGCGTGGGAATGGGTCAGCACAAAATGAAAGGCCTCATCGGGGGCCAAGGCCACCGCCGCCGCCGGATTGGCATGGATAAGCGGGTTTTTCGCCCCGGGCGGAAAGCGCGCTTCGGCCACATCCACCCAGCTCATCGCAAAGGGCAAGCCCGCCAGCACCCGCATAATCTCGCGGCCCACATGCCCCGCCCCGTATAGAAATACCGGCTGCAAAACCGCCGCCGCCTCGCGCGGGCCGCGCCGGAACAAAAGCTCCACCCGCCCGCCGCAGCATTGCCCGATCTCCGGCCCCAGCGCCACGCTTTGATGATCTTCCACCGCGCCGCTTTCCAGCATTTTGCGCGCGTGTTTTGCCGCATTCCATTCCAGCACCCCGCCGCCAATGGTGCCGCTTTGCCCGCCCTGCCAAACCTGCATTTCCGCCCCCGCCTCGCGCGGGGCAGAGCCATGAACGGCCCGCACCATAACGCGCATGCAGGCGGCCTGTGTGATATCCGCGCCATCCGCCATTAGCGCGGCAGCGCCATCAATAGCCGCTCGGCAGTGGCGGGGGCATCGATATTCGCCTCGCCGCCCCCGGCCTTCACCGCATCCGACAGCGCCATAAACACCGACATCCCCAGCACAAAGGGCGGCTCGCCCACGGCCTTGGAGCGGTAAATGGTTTTCTCGCGGTTGGCCCCGTCCCAGAGCGCCACGTTGAATTCGTCAGGCATATCGGAAGCGCAGGGGATCTTGTAGGTCGCCGGAGCCGCCGTTAGCAACCGGCCATCCTCGGCCCAGCGCAATTCCTCGATCGTCAGCCAGCCAGCCCCTTGCACAAAGGCCCCCTCGACCTGCCCGATATCCAGCGCAGGATTGAGGCTATGGCCGACATCATGCAGGATATCCGTGCGCAGAATGCGGTTTTCGCCCGTAAGCGTATCCAGCTCTACCTCGCTGACCGCCGCGCCATAAGCAAAATAGAGAAAAGGCCGGCCCTTGCCCGCCATCCGGTCCCATTGCAGTTTCGGCGTTTTGTAAAACCCCGTGGCGGAAAGGGATATCCGCGCCATATAGGCCTGTGAAACCAGCTCGGCAAAGGGCATTTCATGCGCGCCAACCCGCACCTGCCCATTCGCAAAAACCACCTCGCCGCCCCATTTTTCAGCGGCAAATTCCACCAGCCGCGCCTTGATCCTGCTACAGGCATCCTTGCAGGCCATGCCGTTCAGATCCGCGCCGGAGCTGGCGGCGGTGGCCGAGGTATTGGGCACCTTGCCGGTATCGGTGGCGGTGATCCTGATCGCCTCGATCCCGAGGCCGAACACCTCTGCCGCCACCTGCGCCACCTTGGTATTCAGCCCCTGCCCCATTTCGGTGCCGCCATGATTGAGCTGCACCGAACCATCGGCGTAAACATGCACCAAAGCCCCCGCCTGATTCAGAAATGTCAGGGTAAAGGATATGCCGAATTTCACCGGCACCAGTGACAGGCCGCGCTTGATCACGGGCGAGGCCGCATTGAATGCCGCGATCTCTTTGCGCCGCTTTTCATAGCCGGAAGTCTCGGCCAGTTGCGCCACCAGCTCATGGGAAATGCTATCCTCCACCGGCATATGATAGGGGGTGAGATCACCTGAAGCCGCATAGAAATTCGCTTGCCGCACCGCCAGCGGGTCCAGCCCGAGCGCGTCGGCGATATGCTCGATCACCCGCTCGATGCCAAGGATCCCCTGCGGGCCGCCAAAGCCGCGATAGGCGGTGTTGCTCTGGGTATTGGTGCGCAAGCGGTGCGAGGTGATTTTGGCATTGGGCAGGTGATAGGCGTTATCCGCGTGCAGCATGGCGCGGTCGGCCACGGGGTGCGAAAGATCCAGCGCCCAGCCGCATTTCACAAAATGCTCGAAGATCACGCTTTGAATCTTGCCATCCGGCCCAAAACCCGCGCTATATTTAATGCGAAAATCATGGCGCTTGCCGGTGATCACCATATCATCATCGCGGTCATAGCGCATTTTGGCAGGGCGGTTCAGGCGCAAAGCCACCACCGCACAGCTCACCGCCAGCGCATTGCCCTGGGATTCCTTGCCGCCAAAGCCACCCCCCATGCGGCGGGTTTCGACCCGCACGCCGTGAAACGGAATATCGAGCGCCTCGGCCACCTTATGCTGGATCTCGGTGGGGTGCTGGGTAGAGGAGACCACCCGCACATCGCCCTCTTCGGGCAGGGCATAGGCGGCTTGGCCTTCGAGATAAAAATGCTCCTGCCCGCCGATTTCGAACTGCCCCGACACCCGATGCGGCGCGGCTTCCAGCGCGGCATCGGCATCACCAATGGCGAAGGTCAGCGGGGCATCAAAGGTGCTGCCTGCCTCGATCGCCTGATCCAGCGTCACCAGCGGGGTTTTTTCGGCATATTCCACCCGCCCGAGCCGCGCCGCGCGCCGCGCATTCAGATGGCTATCCGCCACCACCAAAAACAGCGGCTGGCCGATATAATGCACGGTTCCCACCGCCAGAAGCGGCTCGTCATGCGCGGAAGGGGATACATCGTTCTGGCCCGGCAGATCCGCCGCCACCAGCACCTCGATCACGCCTGTGGCCCCGCGCACCGCCGCCAGATCCAGCGTGAAATCCGCATGGGCCTTTTCAGACAACCCGAAGGCCAGATGCACCGCATTGGCGGGCAGCGGATAATCATCCACATAGCGCGCCTGCCCGCTTACATGGGCCGGCCCGCTATCATGACGGATAGATTTTGCAACGCTCATGATGCCCCTCCCACAACCCGCACCTGCTCGATGCCGGTTTGCTCCAGATAAAACCGCTTCAGCAGGTTTTGCGCCAGAACCAGCCGGTATGCCGCGCTGCCGCGCTGGTCCGAGATCGGGGTGTAATCCCTAGTGAATTCCGCCTGCGCCTTGGTGATGGTTGCCTCGTTCCAGCGCTGGCCAAGCAAGGCCGCCTCCACCGCTTTGGCCCGCCTGGGCGTGGCGGCCATGCCGCCAAAAGCAATGCGGGCCTTGGTGACTATGCCATCCGCAATCGCGATATTAAACGCGCCGCAAAGCGCCGAAATATCCTGATCGAAGCGTTTGGATATTTTATAAACCCCCAGCGTATCGGCCTGTTCGGGAATGAAGATACTCTCGATAAATTCGCCCTCGGCGCGGTCCTGCACCCCGTAGTCCAGATAAAAATCCTCCAGCAAAATCTCGCGGCGCGCCTCGCCCTTGCGCAGCGTGAGGCTGGCCTCCAGCGCGATCAGCGCGGGGGGGGTGTCGGCAATGGGCGAGCCATTGGCGATATTGCCGCCCAGCGTGGCGGAATTGCGCACCTGCACCGAGCCGAACCGGCGCAGCATCTCGGCAAATTGCGGATATTTCCCCACCATCGCGCCGCGCAGCCGCGCCAGCAATACCCCCGCGCCAATCCGCATACCGCCAATTTCATGCTCGATATTTTGCAGCGCCGTGATCCGGTTGAGAAACGCCAGCCTGGCGGGCTGCTTCAGCTCTTTGGTCAGCACCAGCCCCACCTCGGTCGCGCCCGCCACCAGCGTGGCATCGGGGTTTTTCTCATACCAGCCCGCAAAAGCCTCCAGCTCGGTAAAGCCCGCCCCGGGCAGCGCTGCAATCAGCGCGGCCTCATCTGCGCCTTTTGGCACCGGCTGATCCTCTACCGCCTTGGCGGCGCGCAAAATCGGCGCATAGCCGGTGCAGCGGCACAGGTTTCCCGCCAGCACATCCGCATGATCCTGACGCCCCTCGCGATGCGCCGATACCAAAGACATCACAATCCCCGGGGTGCAAAAGCCGCATTGCGAGCCATGATGCTCGACCATAGCCACCTGCACCGGATGATCCCCGCCCAGCGCCTCGACGGTGGTGACGGATTTGCCCTGCATCTGGCCCAGCAACAACACACAGGCATTCACCGCCCGATGCACAATCCGGCCATCTTCCATAGCCGCCACCTGCACCGTGCAGGCGCCGCAATCGCCCTCGTTGCAGCCCTCCTTGGTGCCGGTCAGCCCGCGCTCGAGGCGGATAAAATCAAGCAGGGTCATCGAGGCATTTTCGGCCTCTGTCACCGCACCATTCAGCACAAATGAAATCATCTAGCTGCCCCTGTAGGTCGAATAGCCAAAGGCCGAAAGCAGCAGCGGCACATGGTAATGGCTATCTTCAGCCATGCCAAAGCGCAGCGGAATGAAATTGAGAAATCGCGGGTTGGGCAGCTCCTGGCCCGTGCTGGCCAGATAGGCTCCGGCATGAAACACCAGTTCGTATTCTCCGGCTGACCAGTCTTCGCCCTCCAGCAAGGGCGCATCGACCCGCCCATCCGCATTGGTCACCACCTGCTTGAGCTTCTCGCGCCCGCCCGTCAGCCGGTATAGCTCGATCTTCATACCCGCCGCTGGCTTGCCAAGCGCGGTATCCAACACATGTGTTGTCAGTTTTCCCATTTTCATCTACCCGTCTATTTTATCTATCCGGGCCAGAACCGGCCCGATACATGCATGAACCATGACATTTTATCGGCCACGCCGCGCGTAGTGTAAATGTCGAATTTGATTCCGCGCATTATGGCCAAGCGGACCGGCCAAACGAAAAGCACCGCCTTTCGTTCACTTACAGTTTATCGTGCCATTGGCATATTGCAATTTTTCCATAATTATTGCGCTAACCCCAGTAATTCGCCTATCCGATTGATATATATAGTATTTTATTTTCCATTTTTTGGCGCTATATTTCCGGACTAAATAAATCTATCCTGGATCAAAGCCAATATCCCCTCGGAAAGCCCAAGCAAATGCCCCCTGCCCCCCGTTTCATCCATCTGCGCGTGCATTCGGCATATTCCCTGCTCGAGGGCGCGATTATCGCCAAAAAGCTGCCGGATATGTGCGTCAAGGATGCTATGCCCGCAGTGGCGCTCACCGATACAAACAGCATGTTTGGCGCGCTGGAATTTTCGGAATTCGCCAGCAAAGCCGGAGTGCAGCCCATCATCGCCTGCCAGTTTGATCTGGCCTACGAGGCGGCCAGCCGGCCCGGCGAAAAAGCCCCTGATCCCCGCCCGATTGTGCTGCTGGCACAAAACGAAACGGGCTGGAAAAACCTGCTGAAGCTCAATTCTGCGCTCTATCTGGAATGCGGCAATGCCGCGCCCCATATCACGCTGGCGCATTTGAAGGCCCATGCCGAGGGGCTGATCTGCCTGACGGGCGGCTCTCTTGGCCCGCTTGGGCAAATGCTTCAGGATAACCACGCCGCCAAGGCCCGGCAGCTCACCGAGCATTTCAAATCGCTGTTTCCCGACCGCCTTTATATCGAGCTTCAGCGCCACCCCGATGAAGATAGCCGCCGCACCGAGGCCGAAGCCGCCACCGAGCCGGGCTTGGTGGAGCTGGCCTACGGGCTGGATATTCCGCTGGTGGCCACCAATGATGTCTACTTCCCCAAGCGCGAAATGTATGAGGCCCATGACGCCCTGATCTGTATCGCCGATGGCGCCTATGTAGACCA
>JALSHK010000259.1 GCA_026982275.1 Paracoccaceae bacterium
GCTGTGGGGTAACACCCGTGGAAGTTCGAGTCTTCTCGTCCGCACCATAACATATCGCTCACGCCCCGCTAGCCGGGCAGACCGGCTGGCGAGATGTCACAGCCCGGGTGAGCAGGTTCCGGTTTCCTCTCTTCATTTGCCCATTATGTCTTTCACTATGTAGCCCAAATCCAGGGCCTCGGATGTTTATGGCTTTTCGGGCGGGTCTGGCGCATTGCTATCCTTTGAACGGTGATGTGTCTGGTGCTGACCTAGGCGCATAATACCCCGCGCGAGGCAGGGTATTTCATGGAATATGCAGGGCTGGAATCCGCCTCCGGCTTCAATCAGTGATTACCCCATGGTAGGGATGCTGAAATCGGCACCTTCTTTGGTTCCCGATGGCCAGCGCGAGGTCACGGTTTTGGTTCGGGTGTAGAATTTGAACGCATCCGGCCCGTGCTGGTTGAGATCACCAAAGGCGGATTTTTTCCAGCCGCCGAAGGTGTGGTAGGCCAGCGGCACAGGGATCGGCACATTGACGCCGACCATGCCGACATTGATGCGGCTGGCGAAATCGCGCGCGGTGTCGCCATCGCGGGTGAAGATCGCGGTGCCGTTGCCGTATTCGTGATCCATGGTCATGCCCACCGCCTCTTCATAGGTTTTGGCGCGCACCGTAGAAAGCACGGGACCGAATATCTCGGTTTTGTAGATGTCCATATCGGTGGTGACATTGTCAAACAGGCAGGCCCCGACGAAGTTACCGTTCTCATAGCCTTGCAGGCTGAAATTGCGGCCATCGACCACCAGTTCTGCGCCTTGCTCAACACCGCTATCCACCAGGCCAAGAATTTTGCGTTTGGCTTCCGGCGTGATCACCGGACCGAAATCAACGTCATCTTCCGAGGTATATGGACCGATCTTGAGGCTCTCCACCCGTGGCGCAAGCGCGGCGATCAGGCGATCCGCCGTATCTTCGCCCACAGGCACCGCCACCGAAATCGCCATGCAGCGCTCTCCCGCTGCGCCGTAGCCCGCGCCGATCAGAGCATCCACCACCTGGTCCATATCCGCATCCGGCATGATAATCGCGTGGTTCTTCGCGCCGCCAAAGGCCTGCACGCGCTTGCCCGCCGCACAGCCATTGCCATAGATATACTCCGCAATCGGGGTAGAGCCAACAAAGCCGATCGACTGGATTACCGGATGTTGGATGATCGCATCCACCGCTTCTTTATCGCCATTTACCACCTGCAAAACACCCTTGGGCAGGCCGGCTTCCTCAAACAGCTCGGCAAGCATGATCGGCACCGTCGGGTTGCGCTCGGAGGGCTTCAGGATAAAGGCATTGCCCGCCGCCAGTGCCGGGGCAAACATCCACATCGGGATCATGGCGGGGAAGTTGAACGGGGTCACGCCCGCTGTTACGCCCAAGGGCTGCTTCATGGAATACATATCTATGCCCGGGCCGGCACCATCGGTATATTCGCCCTTCAGCAGCTGCGGCGCGCCAATGCAATATTCCACCACTTCAAGACCACGGATCACATCGCCCTTGGCGTCCGGCAGGGTTTTGCCATGCTCTTTGGAGAGCGCTTCGGCCAGCTTGTCCATATCGCGGTGCAGCAGATCCACCATTTTCATCATGACCCGTGCGCGGCGCTGGGGGTTCATCGCGGCCCATGCCGGCTGTGCGGCCCCGGCGAATTTCACCGCTTGATCCATTTCAGACGCGCTCGCCAATGGCACTTTGGCAATTACATCGCCGGTGGCCGGATTGAATACATCGGCAAAGCGGCCGGATGTGCCGGCTACGTGTTCGCCATTCAGGTAGTGTTTGATCTCGTGCATCAGAATCCCTCCGTTAATATCTGGGCCGAGCTTACATCCGTCCAAGCCAATAGGGGAAGCGGAAAATATGACCAGATGGTCAGTTTATATATATCCAGAATATTTCCAGCTTGTATCCAGAAGCGCTTCGCTGCCTTGACAGGTTCCTGTGCGAGAGGCAGACTATAGAAAAATCAACAACAAGGAGAGACGAGATGAAAGTAGAGCAGCTGTTGCAGTCTAAATCTTTGGGTGGTGTGCTGACGGTCAAGCCCGGCGATACGATTTCCAAAGCCGCCGAAATGCTTTCGGAAAACCGCATCGGGGCCTTGATCGTTTCGGAAAATGGTGAACAGGTGGACGGAATCCTTTCCGAGCGGGATATCGTGCGGGAAATCGGCAAAAACGGCGTGGGCTGTATGAGCGATTGCACCCGTGATCTGATGACCTCGACCGTGGTCGCCTGCGGACCGCAGGATAGTGTTGTGTCTCTGATGAGCAAGATGAGCGCGGGGCGGTTTCGCCATATGCCCGTAGTAAGCGAGGGCAAGCTGATCGGCGTGGTCTCGATTGGGGATGTGGTAAAGGCGCGGATCGAACTGATCGAGCGGGAAAATGCAGCGCTGACCGATATGCTACACGGAAAAGTGTGATTATTACAAATTTATGATTGACCTGACCATTGGTTCTGCGCAGTGTTCGCAGGTGCAGCATTATTGCGGAGGACACTATGCGCGTAGGGCTATATCCCGGAACTTTTGACCCGGTCACGGTAGGGCA
>JALSHK010000260.1 GCA_026982275.1 Paracoccaceae bacterium
GGGGTGAATTTGATTATGTATGTGATGACCGGCAATTATAAATCCGATCAGGTGCATATTCCGGCGCTGCTCGAAAGGCTGGGGCAATGAATACTTTAAGCCTGGCCTTTGATCCGATGCTGCCCTATTGGCTGCTGGCTGTGCTGGCAGCGGGGGCATTTGCGCTTTTGGCTTTGGCGCTTTGGCGGGGGTTGCAAGGCTGGGCGCTCAGGGCGCTGGCGCTTTTGGCGCTGGGGCTGGCGCTGGCCAATCCGCTATGGCGCGAGGAAAATCGTGTGCCCCAAAGCGATGCGGTGATTATCGTGGTGGATGAAAGTTCCTCCCAAAGCCTGACGGTTCGCCCCGCGCAAAGCGCTGCCGCGCTTCAGGCGCTTCAGGCACAGCTGGCGGCGCTGGCCAGCCCGCCCGAGGTGATTTTGCGGCGGGTAAAGGATGCGGGGCGCGATGGCACCTTGCTGATCGAGGCGTTGCGGGAGGCTTCTGGGCTTATCTCGGCGGATCGGCTTTCGGGGGTGTTTTTGATCACGGACGGGGTGGTGAATGATGCCGGCACGCCGCTGATCCCTGCCGCGCCGGTGCATCAGCTCATGACGGGCGAGGCCGGCGATTGGGATCGCTCGATCGTGGTGAAATCCGCGCCGGCTTTCGGCATTGTCGGCGAGGAGGTCTCGCTGGTGCTGCGGATCGAGGATAAGGGGGCAGCGCCGGATTCTTCGGGCATTGTGCGGGTGATTGCCAGCATAGACGGGGGCGACGAGCAGATCATAGACCTGCCGCTCAATACAGATGTGCCGCTCAACCTGACCATCGCCCGGGGCGGTGTAAACCTGCTGGAGGTGCGCACACCGGAAATGGAGGGCGAACTGACGGGGCTGAATAACCGCGCGATTCTGAGCGTGAATGGCGTGCGGGACCGCTTGCGGGTGTTGCTGATTTCGGGCGAGCCTTATGCCGGAGAGCGCACATGGCGAAACCTGCTGAAGGCCGATGCCTCGGTCGATCTGGTGCATTTCACCATCCTGCGCTCGCCCGAAAAGCAAGACGGGGTGCCGTATGAGGAGATGTCGCTGATCGCTTTTCCAACGCAGGAATTGTTTACTGAAAAGATCAGCGATTTTGATCTGATTATCTTTGACCGCTTTCGCAGACAAGGGGTGCTGCCGCAGATCTACATCGAAAATGTTGCAAATTATGTGCGTGGCGGTGGTGCGGTGCTGATTGCCTCGGGGCCGGCTTTTGCCGGCGCCGATAGCCTGTATCGCTCGCCTCTACGGGATATTTTGCCCGCAGCGCCCACGGGCCGGGTGCTGGAGCGCGGTTTCTTGCCGAGGGTCTCGGAAATTGGCCGGCGGCATCCGGTGACGGAAGGGCTGGAAGGGCAGGGGCTGGAGGGGGAGGACCCTAGCTGGGGGCGCTGGATGCGTATGATCGAGATGACGCCGATTGCGGGGAATACGGTGCTGGAAGGGCTGAACGGGCGGCCATTGTTGCAGCTTTCCCGTGTGGGGCAGGGGCGGCTGGCGCTGCTGGCCTCGGATCAGGCGTGGCTCTGGAGCCGCGGCTTCGAGGGTGGCGGGCCGCAGCGCGAGCTGCTGCGGCGGCTGGCGCATTGGCTGATGAAGGAGCCGGAACTGGAAGAAAACATGCTGGGCGGCGCTGCAAATGGCATGGATGTGGTGGTCGAGCGGCAAATGCTGGATGGCGAGGTCGGGGATCTGACGGTGATATCGCCGAGCGGCAAGACCGAGGTGATGACATTTGATCCGGTATCCGAGGGGCGCTGGCGGCTTGGATTCGTGGCGGATGAGAGCGGGGTTTATCGCCTCTTGGAAGGAGATTTGACGGCGGTGGTGGCGACAGGCCCTGCCACGCCGATCGAATTTGCCGATCCGGTTGCGCAATCGGGGCTGCTTGCACCGCTGGTTCAGGCATCGGGCGGTGCGGCCTTTGCGTTGGAAAGCGGCATGCCCGATTTGCGGCTGGTGCGAGAAGGGCGCGCGGCGGCCGGGCGAGGCTGGGCGGGAATTGTATCTCGCGGGGCATATACCGTGCAGGATGTGCGGCTCAAGCCGATCACCAAGGGCTGGGTTTACCTGCTGATTGCCGCATTTTTCTCGCTTTTGGCGTGGCGACTTGAGGGGCGCTAAAACGGGTAGATTGGCGCGGGACCGATGGCAAAAGGGCCGATGCGGGTCTGGCCATTTTCAAATTGCAGGGTGAATTGCAGCCGGCCTTGGCTGGAGGCGGCGTCCAGCGCACGCTTTAGCGTGATCAGCTGTGTGGCGGAGAGATTTGACATCGCCTTGAACGCCTCGAACAGCGGCGGCCAGTTGCTGACATCAAAGGAAAGCCTGCCCTCGATATAGCCGTTATTGGCTGCACTCAGCTCTCCCTCTATTGTTAGCTCCGAATTGCCCCAGCGGATCAGGCTTGGCTCGATAAGAGCAAAGACCGGAGCGGGTGCTGAGCCGCGCCCAAGCGCAGTGCGATCAATTTCTCGATCAAAATCCAGCTGCGCCGAAATGTGTATGCGCTCGACAATTCCGGAAAGCGATCTACCGGGCAATATCGAGGAAACGAACGTTGGGGGC
>JALSHK010000261.1 GCA_026982275.1 Paracoccaceae bacterium
GGGGGGATATCGCCGATTTCGTCCAGAAAGATCGTGCCCCCCGCCGCGCGTTCAAACATGCCGGTAAAATCCTGCACCGCATGGCTGAGCGCGCCCTTTTTATAGCCAAACAGCTCGGCCTCCAGCACCTCGGGCGGCATGGAGCCACAGGCCTGCACCACAAAAGGCTTGTTCCAGCGCAGCGAATTATAGTGAATGGCGCGCGCCACCAGTTCCTTGCCCACGCCGCTTTCGCCGGTGATAAGCACCGGCAGATCAAAGGGCGCGATCTGGCTGAGGGTGGAGCAAATCCCGTTCATCGGGCTGGTTTTGCAGCGGATGATGCCATCGTCAGAATTATACTGTTTTTGCAGGCCCTTGCGCCGGTCATCCACCCGTTTTTGCGCCACATTGCCCGAAAGACGCAGCTCGATCGCCAGCAGCTCGTTTTGCCGTTGCAGGTCAAACAGTTTCACCGCGTTGCGCAGCACCATCACCAGCTTTTCGGGCTGCCATGGTTTGGTGATATAATGGTAGATGCCCGCCGTGTTCAGCCCAGAGATAATATCCTCGGCCTCGGTATAGCCCGAAATGATAATGCGGATCACATCGGGCCATTTTTCCCGCACCTGTGTTAAAAACTCCACGCCGGACATATCGGGCATGCGCTGGTCACACAGGATGATCTGCACCCAGTTATCAGCCAGAAGCTGTTCGGCATCCTTGGCGTTCAGAGCCGTAAGCACGTCAAATTCATCGGCCAGATTGCGCGCCAGCGCCTCGACCGAGCGGGGTTCGTCATCGACAATCAAAATAGTCGGCTTGTTCATGAGGCTTTCCTCTCGAAACGTTTGTCGCGGTGGCGCGCGAGGGTCACAGGGGTGCGGGATTTGCAGACTTTATGCACGAAATTATAGCGCGCGACATGGTAGCTCGGGTCAAAGCCAAAGAAATTACGGTGCATTTTTTTCAGCTCTTCGGCGCGGTAATCCGCTAGCGGCTTTGCGGCTTCATCCGCCGCGCGGCGGGCGGTTTTGGCGGCAATGAGTGCGGGGAAATCAGCGGCCAGCGCTTGGGCGCGGGCCGCTGTTTCGCGGTCAAACGCAGCGCGGTTGTCACCGTAAGCGGCATCGGCCAGCCCCAGCTCCACCGCCTCCGCCGCCCCCATTGGCAGGCGCTGCGCGGCTATGCGCGCCGCATTGGCCTGCCCGCAATAGCGCGGCAAAAGGTAGGTCCAGAATTCCGAGCCGTAAAGATTGCCCATATCCTTGTAATGGGGGTTGAGCGTGATGGAATTTATCAGCCAGACCCGATCACAGGCCCGCGCCAAAAACACCCCGCCCGCCCCCGCATTGGCCCCCATGGCGGCCACGGTCAGGTGGCTTTCAGTGCGGATAATCGCCTCGGACAGATCATCCATCGCATTGATATTGCGCCATGATTCATCGGCTGCCGAATCCGCCGCCTCGATGGTGTTGAGGTGAATACCGTTGGACCAGAAATCTTCACCGCCCTCCAGCACAATCACCTTGGTGGGGTGCGCGCAGGCCGTTTTATAGGCCACGAGCAGGCGCTCTATTTGTGCCGTCGACATGGCCCCGTTATAGAAATTGAAGCGCAAATAGCCCACATCCCCCGCCTCGCGATAGCTGATCTCGCGGTAGCCCGCATCGCTATCCAGCGCAATCTCCGGCACATCGGGCTGCACCAGCAGGGTGGCCGGCAGCTTGAACCCCGCCCCCACCGCGCGCATATGTCCGATCCAAACCGCCCCGTCCGCAGTGGCGCGGCAAATGGCAGGGCCGGAGGTGGCAATAACCGCGCCCGCCTCGCCCTGCAAATCAGCCCTGTGCGCATCATAAAGGTAGAAATCCCCGTCCCGCAGCCCGGGCACACCATCGGCGGCGCGGATCTTGCGCAGCACGGTTTCGGTATCATCCGCCGCCCAGTCTATTGCGCGCTCACCCTGCTTTAGGGCGGGCCGCATCGGGCGCAGGGACACAGCATTGCCCTCCACCTTTTCCAGCGCCTCGAAGATCGCCGCCAGCGCGCCATCTGCCACTTCGCGCCGGTAAAGGCTGGATTTGGTGGCCGCGCGCATATCAAATTCCCGCGTTGCCCAAACCGGCCCCGCGTCCATCTCTGCCACAGCCTGCAGCACGGTCACGCCCCAGCGGGCCTCGCCGCGCAAAATCGCCCGGTCCAGCGCTGCCGGGCCACGGTCCCCCACCACGCCGGGATGCACGATCAGGCAGAGGTGATTTTGCCAGATATCCGCCGGAATCGCCCGCTTGAGATAGGGGCAGAGGATGATATCAGGGGCAAACAGCGCCACCGCCTCGCGGGTTAAATCATCATTGATGTCAAACTCGATGCTGACCTCGTGGCCCGCCGCTTGCAGCTCCACAAACACCCGCTGCGAGAGCGCGTTAAACCCGTGGATCAGCAGCAGGATGCGCATTTACGCCGCCCCCCAAATCACCGGCGCGGCTTCAAGCATAACCATAACCCCAACCGCAACCGCCGCCACACCCGTGGCCATTTGCACGGTTTTCAGCAGCTTTGACGCGGTTTTTTCAGCCAGCCGCAAGGGCCAGCTGGCGG
>JALSHK010000262.1 GCA_026982275.1 Paracoccaceae bacterium
TGGAGCCACCATAAAGCCGGGTGCTTACCACCACATTATCGCCGGGCTGCATCAGCGGAAACAGCGCCATGATCTGTGCCGCATGGCCGCTGGAGCAGCAAACCGCCCCCACCCCGCCCTCTAGCGTGGCGATGCGCTCTTGCAGCACGGCCACGGTCGGGTTGGTCAGGCGGGAATAGATATAGCCGACCTCTTGCAGATTAAACAGCGCCGCCGCGTGATCCGCATCGCGAAACACATAGGCGGTGGTTTGATAGATCGGGGTCTGGCGGGCACCGGTGGCGGGGTCGGGGCGGGCACCGGCATGGATCTGCAGGGTGTCAAAGCCGAATTCTGGGGTGGTCATGGGAATCTCCGTGTTGAGGGTTTTTGCCGAGTATATCCGGAGAGTTTGCCAAAATAAATCGCAAGGAGAAAATAAAAACCGGGTTCCACCGAGGGGGTGAGGCCTGAACTGTATTCTCCGCAGGCTTTTGCGGCCAGAACGGCCTTGGCCGGATTTACAATCTGGACGAAATAATGCCGGTGTTGAAGCCGCCTTTTCGCAGCTCGCCAAACAACCGCTGATGTTCGATTTTGGGGCAGCGGTTCATGATCACATCTAGCCCCGCCTTTTGCGCCAGCGCTTCCGCCTCGCCATTGATCACGCCGATTTGCATCCATATGGTTTTCAAACCGCGCGCTAGAAGGGTATCTATCGCCTCTTGCACTACAGGCAACACCTGATCCGAGCGGCGAAAAATATCCAGCATATCCACCATTTCGGATTGCGGGATATCTGAAAGCGAGGCCCGCACCGGCTGGTGAAACAGGGTTTCTCCCGGATATACCGGATTTACCGGAATGATACGATAGCCGCGCTGGCTCAAATAGCGCCCGACAAAATGCGAGGGGCGAATGGTATTGGTGGAAATCCCCACCGCAGCGATAGTTTTGCTTTCGGTCAGGATTTTGCGCAACAAGGCATCAGGATAGCTCATGGCGCTATGCTAGCGGGCATATCGGCATGCTGCAAACCGGAAATACCGGATCTGCAAAATTGGCACGAAAAAAAAGCCCGGCACAATGGCCGGGCTACAGGTATGAACGAGGGACAGTAATCAGAAGCAGAATTGTTCAAGTTCCGGCTTCCTTATATATTTAGGGTGCCGATAGCGGGTTTAAACCCTGCTCAAGAAAATGTGAGCGAAATTCAGCCATGTAGTGCCGGCCAATAGCCATCGGCCAGTGCGATATTGCCGGAGATATCCTGCCGCCAGCGATCCCGCACCCCGAGGCTATAGTTGAGATAGAGCTTGCCATCCACAATGGTCCAGGCCTGGGGCACCGCGCTGGCCAGTGCATTTTTGGAGGCGGCATAGGCGCAATGGCCGCCATATTGCGGCGCATGGGTTTCGGGGCTGGCCACAAATGTTTCGCGGTTTTGCGCCGAGGCAAAATGCCAGATCGCCCCCATCCATTCGGTGCCGAAGCGCGCTTCGCCGGGCATTGGCCCGCCCGCGCTGAAATAGGCGGTTACATCATAGCCGCTAACGGCGATATTATCCGCCCTGGTGAATATTTGCGGGCGGGCGGCGCGGGCCAGAACGGGCGCGGCCAGCGCGCAGGACAGGCCCAGAATGGTGCTGCGTCGGGTGATCATGCTATGCTCTCCTTTTCCGGCTGAAAATACGCCGCGAGGGGGCAACCGTCCAGTGCGGCTACGCAAAGGTGAAGGCATGTGATCGCATCAGGCGCTGAAATCCTGTTTCCAGCTGCTGGCGGCATAAAGGGAAACCGCCCCTGCATTGGAGACATTCAGCGAGCCGAATTCTCCGGCAAAAGGGATTTTGGCAAGGCGGTGGCAGGTTTTTCTGGTCAGCTCCCGCAGGCCCGGCCCTTCGGAGCCAAGCGCCAGCGCCAAGGGCACGTTGGGTAGGTCCGCCATGGCATTTGTCAGGGTCATATCCGCCTCGCCATCCAGCCCGATGATAAAATACCCCATTTCACGCAAAGCGTTCATGGATTTGGCCAGATTTGGCACCCGCAAATAGGGCTGGCGCTCCAGCGCACCAGAGGCCGTTTTGGCCAAAGCGCCGGTTTCGGGCGCGGAATGGCGGTGCGGAGCGATCACCGCGCGCGCGCCAAATACCTCGGCGCTGCGCAGGATCGCCCCTACATTATGCGGGTCCGACACCCGGTCCAGCAGCACCAGCAGCGGGGCATCATCCCCGGGCGCGCACAGCTCGGAAACCGAGCCCCAGTTCAGCGGCTTCACCTCCAGCACCGCGCCCTGATGCACCGATTGCGCATCGATCGGCGGGTTGAAATTGCGCGGATCCATAATTTCCGGCTCTATTCCTGATCCGGCGATGGCATCGGCCAGCCGGTCGGCAGCGTTTTTTGTGACCATCAACCGCAGCTTTTCGCGCTTGGGATTTACCAGCGCATCACGCACCGCATGGATGCCGAACAGCCAGATGGATTCGGCGGCATCGCCCCGCTTGGCGCGCTCTTTTTCGATAATCCATTCGGGTTTTTTGTTTTTG
>JALSHK010000263.1 GCA_026982275.1 Paracoccaceae bacterium
CCTAGATTTGTAGACACCTTCTTCCCTAAAAATGTGGCAAGGAGGCCATTAGGGTCAAAGCGAATTACAGTGACGATTTCAAGCGGGTTGCGGTGCACCAGATTACAAAGGCGCTGAAAAACTGCTGGATGCTTTCCCCGCCGCCAAGCCCCTTCTTGCAGCTCGAGGCTATGATGCGGATTGGTTCAGGGAAGGCCTGCAGGATAAAGATATTACGGCCTGCATCCCGCCCAAGAAGAACCGGAAAATTCAGATTCATTATTATAAAACCTCATATAAACAACGCCATAGGGTTGAAAACATGTTTGGTAAGTTGAGGGAGTGACGACGCATTTCAACCCGTTATGACCGCTGCTCCCACACTTTTTTCTCCGCAATATGCATCGCAGCTTTTGTCATATTTTGGATTTAACGAGTCCTGACCCTAGATCAGCTCCTTTGAAACCGGCTCTGAAGCCAGGATGGAAATTGGAAAATGGCTGGCATGCTACAACACCGGGCCGCCCCGCTCCACCCACGGCATATTGATGCCCTACGAGGCCTGTGACAGAAAACAGAACCAGCGGAATCAGCAGCCTAACCATGACAGATTCATCTTGTTTACGCTGCCAGCCGGACAAAATACGGGGATTACCTTTCCACAGGCTTGACCGGAAATCAAAACACTTTAAGCTCATGCCCCGGAGGGAATGATGACAATAAAACGAACCGTAAAAGCAGGAGAGACCACGCGCATAATACGTCGCGTAGCCCATAACATGCCACAAACATTTACCTTTTCGGCAGCTGTGCCCGGAGGCGATGTGCAGGGAGTTGTGAAAGTTCAGGGCTCGCTGGGACCATTTCCCAAAGCCGCTAGCAACCAGCCTTTGCAGAGTCATAACGAGGTCAGCAAGGGCGCGTGGGATACATTTTATAGTGTTTATGTCACGCCCGGGCAGGATACAGAGATCATCGTAAATGCCGCAAAAGGCGGAAACCTTTTTTTATGGATCATAGCTGCGTTGCTTTTTTTTGGCACGATCGCCGCAGTTTTCCCCTTTATTCTGTAGCAAAAACCAATATTTGGTCAATAGCTCTGTCTTTTTCTTGAATATTACCGGTGTTTGCGCTAGGTGACTCTTAGCCCAGCTCGGAGTCGCCCTTATGCAAATGCCTGAACCAAGCGCCAGTATCCTTGTCCGCAGGGATGAAATTCTGGCCCGCCTGCGGCAGATTTTGCCTGAAGGCGCGTTGATAGATGATCCTTTTGAAACCAAGGCTTACGAGTGTGATGCGCTCTCGGCCTATCGCTGTCCGCCGCTGGCTGTGGCGCTGCCCTCAAGCACGAAAGAAACCGCGAGCGTGCTGAAAGCCTGCCATGAAATGGGGGTGCCGGTGGTGCCGCGCGGGGCAGGCACTTCGCTCGCGGGGGGGGCTTTGCCTACGGCCGATAGCATCATTCTTGGCGTGGCCAAAATGACGGATGTGCTGGAAACCAATTATTCCGATCGCTATATTCGCGTGCAAACCGGGCGCACCAATCTGAGCATTACCGGCGCGGTCGAGCAGAACGGATTTTTCTATGCGCCCGATCCTTCCAGCCAGCTGGCCTGCGCTATTGCCGGCAATATCGCGATGAATTCCGGCGGCGCGCATTGCCTGAAATACGGCGTCACCACCAATAATCTGCTCTGCGTTACCATGGTCACCATGCAGGGCGAGGTGCTGGAAATCGGCGGCGCGCATCTGGATGCGGCGGGCTATGATCTGCTGGGGCTTATTTGCGGCTCCGAGGGCCAGCTAGGCGTGGTAACCGAGGCCACCTTGCGCATTCTGGCCAAGCCCGAAGGGGCGCGCCCGGTGCTGATCGGCTTTGACAGTAACGAGGTCGCGGGGGCTTGTGTCTCTGATATCATCCGCGCGGGGGTGCTGCCGGTGGCGATCGAATTCATGGATCGTCCGGTGATTCGTGCCGCCGAGAATTTTACCCATGCCGGCTATCCCGATGTGGAGGCGCTGTTGATTATCGAGGTTGAAGGCGCGGAGGCGGAAATAAAAGAACAGCTCGATACCATCACCGCGATTGCCCGCAAGCATAACCCTGTGGAGCTGCGCGAAAGCCAAAGCGCCGAGGAAAGCGCCAGCATCTGGAAGGGGCGCAAGGCTGCCTTTGGCGCCATGGGGCAGATCAATGATTATATGTGCCTTGATGGCACCATTCCCGTCAGCCAGCTACCGGAGGTTTTGCGCCGCATCACCGGGCTTTCCAAGCAATACGGGCTGGGGGTGGGCAATGTTTTTCATGCCGGAGACGGCAATATGCACCCGCTGATTCTCTATGATGCCAACAAGCCGGGGGATCTGGAAAAATGCGAGAATATGGGCGCGGATATCCTGAAGCTCTGCGTCGAGGTTGGCGGTTGTCTGACCGGCGAACACGGGGTGGGCATGGAAAAGCGCGAGCTGATGCATAGCCAGTTCAATGCCGATGATCTGGAGGTGCAGATGGCGGTGAAAGACGTGTT
>JALSHK010000264.1 GCA_026982275.1 Paracoccaceae bacterium
GTGTGGTGCTTGGGCTGGCGATGGTGGCGAATTTGCTGGTGGCGGGCATGGCGGGTATATTGGTGCCGATCACGCTGGACAAGCTCGGCGCGGATCCGGCGCTGGCCTCGGGGGCGTTTGTGACCACGGTGACGGATATTGTCGGGTTTTTCTCCTTCCTCGGGCTGGCGGCCCTGATGCTGTTATGAGGGTATTATGCAAATCGGAATATTGATATTTGACGGGGTTGAGGAGATGGATTTTGTCGGCCCGCTGGAGGTGCTGGCCTCGGCCTGCGAGGGGCGGGAAAGCCGCGTTTTGTTAATTGGGCCGAGCCTTGCGCGCGTGACTTGCGAAAAGGGCATGCGGGTGCTGCCCGATGTGGCGATGGCGGATATTCCGGCGCTGGATGTGCTGCTGGTCCCGGGGGGTAGCGGGGCGCGGATGGCGCTGGCGGATCCCGAGATCGTGGCATGGGTGCAGCGCGTCAGCGCGGGCTGTGGCTGGGTGACGAGTGTCTGCACCGGCTCGTTTTTGCTGGTGGGCGCGGGGGTGGTTGCGGGGCGTCGGGTCACGACCCATCACCGCTTTACCGATGCGCTGGAAAAGCTGGGCGAGGCCGAGGTGCTGCGGGGCGCGCGCTTTGTGGTGGATGGCAATCTGGTGAGCGCCGCCGGTGTCAGCTCTGGGATCGAGATGTGCCTATGGCTGGTGGAAAACCTGTTCGGGGCGCAGGCTGCCAGCGAGGTGGCGGATTATATTGCTTATGATATTCCGCCGCGCGGCAGCGAGATTGTGGGGTGAAGGATGAAAAAGGATTCTGTTTTGCGCCCGGTGGATGACGAGGCGCGGGCGCTGGCGCGAGGGCTTCTGGCCGAGGCCCGATTTGGCGCTTTGGCCGTGCTGAAGGATGGCGCGCCTTTCGTTACGCGGATCGCGCTGGGGGGTGCGGGGGAGGTCGTGTCGCTGGTCTCGACCCTTTCCCAGCATACCGCTGCCTTGCAGAGCGCGCCGCAATGCTCGCTCTTGCTGGGAGAGCCGGGACCAAAGGGAGACCCGCTCACCCATCCGCGCCTCACCCTGCAGGCAAGGGCCGAATTTATCGGCAAAGACGAGGCTCTGCGGGCGCAATGGCTGGAAATCCACCCCAAAGCCAAGCTCTATATCGATTTTGGAGATTTCCTGTTTATCCGCTTTCGGGTGGAAGCCGGGTTGCTGAATGGCGGCTTTGGCTATGCCTGCGCGCTGGGGCCGGTGGATATGGGGCTAAAGAGCAGCGACCCGATGCCGCCGGCTCGGGAATAACGCGTTGTTTGATTGACCCTTCCCTGCCAAGCCCCTATTGAGGGGCAACAGATTTCACGAGGCGGGTCCGATGGAAAAACCACAGAGCTTTCAGGATATCATTTTGCGCTTGCAGGCTTACTGGGCCAGCAGGGGCTGCGCGATCTTGCAGCCCTATGATATGGAGGTCGGCGCCGGCACGTTTCATCCCGCCACCACCCTGCGATCGCTTGGCCCAAGGCCTTGGGCGGCGGCCTATGTGCAGCCCTGCCGGCGGCCCACCGACGGGCGCTATGGCGAGAACCCCAACCGGATGCAGCATTATTATCAGTATCAGGTGATCCTGAAGCCAAGCCCGCCGGATTTGCAGGCGCTATACCTTGGCTCGCTGGAGGCGATCGGGATCGATATGGCGCTGCATGACATCCGTTTCGTGGAGGACGACTGGGAATCGCCCACATTGGGCGCTTGGGGCCTTGGCTGGGAGGTGTGGTGTGATGGCATGGAAGTGAGCCAGTTTACCTATTTTCAGCAGGTGGCGGGCATGGATTGCAAGCCTGTATCGGGTGAGCTGACCTATGGGCTGGAGCGGCTCGCGATGTATGTTCTGGGGGTGGATCATGTGATGGATATGCCGTTTAACGCCCCGGATTCCCCCGTGCCGCTGACTTACGGCGATATTTTCCGGCAAACCGAAGCCGAATATTCGCGCTGGAATTTTGATATCGCCGATACCGGCAAGCTGCTGCGGGATTTCGAGGAAGCCGAAGCGGAATGCGCCCGCATCATCGACCAGCCCGCCACAGACCCCAAAACAGGCCGCGATATCATTATGGCGCATCCGGCTTATGATCAGGCGATCAAGGCCAGCCATGTGTTTAACCTGCTCGATGCGCGCGGTGTGATTTCGGTAACGGAACGCCAGGCCTATATTGGCCGCGTGCGGGCGCTGACCAAAAAATGTGCAGATGCATTCATTCTTACGGAGGCAGGGAAATCATGATGGCTTTAGGACCTATTGCAATATTGCTTACACCAGGCGTGCTGGCGCTTCCGATGCCGATACAAAACGCCCTTCTGTTGCTGGCGCTGTTTTGACCGGCATTCCAAATATTACTGAGCCTGCAAAGCCGGCTCATAACGTAGTTATCATCCCAGGAGCTTTCGTATGACCGGAAAAATCGCTGCCTTTGGCCTGTTTGGCTTCCCGTTAATCTTTG
>JALSHK010000265.1 GCA_026982275.1 Paracoccaceae bacterium
AACCCCTTGACGCGCAAGGGCGGCTTACAGCAGCAAACCCGCTTGGTTCTTTTGTTGGCGGGCGCGGCATGATATGGGAGCTTATGGCCGAACCGAACGTGAATATGATTTCCTCCTCCGCCCGCTTTAGCTGGGTGCGCCTGCGCACCCTCGTCATGCTGCGCTGGGTCACCATCGCGGGGCAGACTATGGCGCTGTGGTTGGCTACAATCTGGTTGAACCTAGATATCCGGCTTGATCTGAGCGCCACCGTAATCGGGGTGGCGGTGGCGTTTAATATCATCGCCACCGTAGTATATCCGGAAAACCGCCGCCTGAGCGAGCGGGCCGCGCTGCTGAACCTGCTATTTGATCTGGTGCAGCTAGCCGCGCTTTTGGCCCTCACGGGCGGGCTGACCAATCCGTTTTCGGTATTGATGCTAACGCCGGTGGTAATGGCCGCCACCGCGCTTAATCTTAGGGCGACAATGATTCTGGGGCTGATTGCGGTTTTTCTGATCTCGGGCTTGCTGGAATATTACCTGCCCTTGAGAACGCTGAACGGAGAGGCAATGCAATTGCCGCCGATGCTGGCCTATGGCAGCTGGGTGGCGCTCATCACCTCGGTCGGGTTTCTGGCGATCTATTCGCGCCGGATCACGGTCGAGATTTTTTCGATGTCGCAAGCCCTGGCCGCCACCCAAAATGCGCTGGGCCGCGAGCAGCGGCTAACGGCGCTGGGCGGGGTGGTCGCCGCCGCCGCCCATGAGCTGGGCACGCCGCTGGCCACGATCAAAATGGTCAGCGCCGAGATGGCCGACGAACTGAAAGACCAGCCGGAGCTGCTGGAAGACGCCAACCTGATCCGCGAGCAAGCCGACCGCTGCCGCGATATCCTGCACGAAATGGGCCGCTCGGGAAAGGATGACACCTTCCTGCAAATCGCCCCGATTTCCGCCCTTGTGCAAGAGGCGATGGAACCGCATATGGACCGGGGCAAACGCATCGTGCCGCGCATCAATGGCCGGATCAATGACGGCCCGGGAGCCGATCATATGCTGGTGGCGCGCCAATCCGAGATCATCCACGGATTGCGCAATCTCATCCAAAACGCGGTAGATTTCTCGGCCAGCACCGTATGGGTCGATATCGCATGGGACAAGGCCCATCTGAAGGTGCATGTCGGCGATGATGGCCCGGGCTATCCAGCCCATCTGATCGGCCGGATCGGCGATCCTTTTATGCGCAAACGCGGGCATATTGATCCCGCAAGGCCGGGCTATGAGGGCATGGGGCTGGGGCTGTTTATCGCCAAAACCCTGCTGGAGCGCACCGGCGCGCAGCTCACCTTTGCCAATGGCTCGGAATGGGAAAAAGAAAATGACGTGCCGGTTGAAAAAGCGCGGCCAACCGGGGCGATTGTAGAGGTAGTATGGGATCGCAAGACCCTCGAAGTTACCCTTGCGCAGGCCCGTGCGCCGCTCGGAGACAACCAGCCCTTCGGGTATTAGGCCAGGATCATGCTTACCCTTGAGGCGAATACGCCTTGACCCGTTAGGGGGGTAGGTTTTTGAATATCCGCGCGCCCCTTGTATTTTTGCAGCGATGTCGCGACAGCAGACCTTTTACCGGATATAATACGTTCATAAAGCTTGAGGTGATAATCGATGAAACCGGCCTTGTTGCCTGTAGCCATTCGGATTGAAGACGCGGAACTGGAATGAGAACGATCACCGCTTGTTGTCTTCTTTTGCTATTGGCATCCTGCTCTGCATCCGGATGGTTGGAGGGGTTGGAATCTCGCTTTGGGCCCGGGGCTTCGATAGTTTCACTGAGGGCCGAGCTTGAAGATGAAGATTTTGCTGTATTCGAAGAGACCACAATGCTTTCAATGCAAGGCGCAACTGTTACGCGAAATGGCAGGACCTTTGAAACTTGGCAAGTTGACGAATATTTAGATGCTTACTGTGACAATTCGTCTTGCTCGTATTTGACCGCCGAACGAAAAGATTATTATTTTGGATGGCTACTGACGCGGCGATACTTTGTTTATGCGATGCAGGAAAACGGGTAAATTGTGGCAATTGGAACCGAGAGTTCGCCTTGGCGCTGGTTTGATTTCAAATGTGCGAGGCGATCTGGACCCGGCAATAAACCGGCGTTTGCGTTCCGTTGAGAAACCGCCGCCCCAAGCCGGTTTATCGTTGAACCGCAGGCGCGGCTGGTCCACACTGGTTGCAACCTGATCGAGGCTTTGAATGCTGTTTTCCGCCACTTCCACCCCCCGTGTTTTTGCCCTGCCTGTGGGCTGTGATTTTTCGCAGGCATTTCTGGACGGGCTGGCCGAGCGGCTCAAGGGGCAGCCACCCGAAAGCTGGGCCGAAATCACCATATACGTAAATACCCGCCGCGCGCAGCGGCGGCTGGAAGCGCTGCTATCCGCCGGCCCTGCCTGCCTGCTGCCCGATATCCGTGTCATCTCCGATCTCGCAGCCGCGCCGGGGTTGCCCGCTGCGCAAAGCCGCTTTATCCGCCATCTGGAACTGGCCGATCTGGTCGGCGCGTTTCTGGATCGGCAGCCCGAGCTGGGGGCCAGATCCGCCATGTTCGGGCTGGCTGAATCCTTGGCCGCGCTGCAAGACGAAATGGCCGGAGACGGGCTGGAATTTGAAGCACTGGAAAGAATAGACCCTGCCGGACTGTCCGGGCACTGGCAGCGCAATCTGGCGTTTTTGAGCATCCTGAATACCTATGAAGCCGCGCTAGCCGGCCCGATGCTTTGCGGCACGGATGCGCGGCTGCGCGCGGCCACCGATGCCCTGGTCAGGCAATGGCAGGATCAGCCGCCTGCCGGACCGGTGATCGTGGCGGGTTCCACCGGCTCGCGCGCCACCACGGCCAGGCTGATGCAGGCAGTGACCGCCCTGCCCCAAGGGGCGGTGGTTCTGCCGGGGTTTGATTTCACCTCGCCGCCGGATTTATGGAAAAACCTGGAAGAGGAGCATCCACAATTCGGTTTCGCCACCTTGGGCGAGCAGCTCGGATTTTCGCCCGAAACAATGCAGCTCTGGCACAGGGTTTCGCCCGCCAGCGAGGCTACAAACCGCCTGATATCCCTGGCCCTGCGCCCGGCACCCGTCACCCCGCTCTGGCTGAAAGAGGCCCCGGAGCTTGCCCCGGAATTGCCCGAAGCCACCGGTCATATCACATTGCTCGAAGCGCCTGATCCCGGCATGGAAGCCACCGCATTGGCGATCCGCCTGCGCGAGGCGGTCGAGCTTGGCCAGCGCGCGGCCCTGATCACGCCAGACAGGAATCTGGCCCGCCGCGTAGCGGCACAGCTGGCCCGCTGGGGCATTCAGCCCGATGACAGCGCCGGACATCCGGCCAAGCTCACCCCCCCCGGCATATTCTTGCGCCTGTTGGCCGGCGCGCTGGGTCGTCCGCTCGAGCCGGTTTCGTTAATGGAAATCCTGAAACATCCGCTTTGCGGTGCCGATAATGCGCAAAGCCGCGCCGACCATATCCGGCTGGCCCGCAGTTTCGAAGCCAAAGCCCTGCGCGGCGGGCCGGCAAAGACGGAACTGGGCGGCTTTGCCCGCTGGCAGGACAAAACCGATGGCGCTGCCGGCTGGCTGGCCAATCTGGACAGGCTGCTGACCCCTTTATCCGGAGCCACGCCACGCCCGCTTGCCCAATGGGCCACCCTGCACCGGCATGTGGCCGAAGCCCTGGCCGGCAGCGCGCTCTGGGCCGGCGAGAACGGCCGCGAGGTGGTCGGGGTATTCGAAACGCTGATGCTGGGCGAGGACCATAAAACCAGCTATTCCGCCAGCCAGTATCGCGCGCTTTTTTCAACCGTTCTGGATCGGCTGGAGGTGCAGGTCGATCCGATGCAGGCCCACCCGGATATTGCCATCTGGGGCACGCTGGAAGCGCGGGTGCAGCGCCTGGATCTGGCCATCGTTGCGGGGCTGATCGAGGGCACATGGCCCAGGATATCCGGGCAGGACCCGTGGTTGAACCGCGAGATGCGGCGGCAAGCGGGGCTTCGGCTGCCCGAGCGGCATATCGGGCTTTCCGCGCATGATTTCCAGCAAGCGCTGGGCGCGCCGGAAGTGGTAATCTCGCGCTGCCTGCGCGATGGCGAAGCCCCGAGCGTGGCGTCTCGCTGGCTGCTGCGGCTGCAAAACCTGCTCGGCGGCATGCCGGGCGGGGAGGCCGCGTATAACGCAATGAAAACCCGTGGCGACTGGCTATTGGCGCTGGCCAACCGGCTGGAGCAGCCCGAAAGCGAGCCCCGCCCCGCAAGCCGACCCTGCCCCGCACCACCGCTTTCTGCCCGCCCGCGCCGCCTTTCCGTAACCGGTATCGAAACCCTGATCCGCGATCCGTATGCCGTTTATGCCCGCCATGTGTTGCGGCTTTATCCGCTGGATCCGCTTTTGCCCGAGGCCTCGCCGATCATGCGTGGCAATGTGCTGCACAATATTCTGGAACGGTTTATTCAGGCCAGCATGCAGGCCCTGCCCGCCAATCCAGAGGCGCTCTATGATGAATGTGTAGATGCTGTATTGCAGGCCGAGGTGCCCTGGCCCTCTATCCGCGCCTTGTGGCGGCACCATATGATGCAGGCGCGCGGGTTCTTCCTGACAACCGAAGCCGGTCGGCGCACGCATGCACGGCCCTTTGGCACCGAAATAAAAGGCACGCGGATGATTAAGGGAGAGGTGTTTGATGTTGAGTTGACAGCCAAGGCCGACCGGATCGATATCAGCCCCGCAGGCGGCGCGCGGATATATGATTACAAGGCGGGCACACGCAAATCCGTGAAGCCGCTCAAGGCGTTTTCCATGCAGCTGCCGCTGGAGGGCATGATTGCCGAAACGCAGGGCTTTGAGGGGCTGAATGCCCGGCTGGCCGAGGCGCTGGAGCTGATTTACATGGGCGACGGCGGGGCGGTAGTCAGCTTTGGTCCGGAAGATGATGTGATGGACAATACATGGCAACGCATCGTGGAATTCCTCAACCGGTTTCAGGATAGCAACCACGGATATGCGGCGCGTATCCGGCATGATTTAATAGACTTTGATAGTGATTATGACCATCTTTCGCGGCGCGGCGAATGGCAGGATGACGATCCCGCAAGCCCGGAGATATGGTCATGAGCAACGCGCGGATAAAAGACGCTACCCAAGCCCAGATCGAAGCCGCATGGCCGCAACGATCGGCCTGGGTTTCTGCCAATGCCGGATCCGGCAAAACCCGCGTCCTGGCCAATCGGGTGGCGCAATTGCTGCTGCACGGCACCGAGCCGGCCAAAATCCTGTGCCTGACTTTCACCAAAGCCGGTGCGGCGGAAATGCAGAACCGGCTGTTCAGGCAGCTCGGCGAATGGGCGATGCTGCCCGAAGCCCGCCTGCGGGAGGCGCTGGGAGAACTGGGCGAATCCGGCCTTCCCGCCGCGCAGCTATTGCGGGCAAGGTCGTTATTTGCCCGCGCACTGGAAACCCCGGGCGGTCTGAAAATCCAGACCATCCATGCCTTTTGTGAATCTCTTTTGCACCGCTTTCCGCTGGAAGCCCATGTGGCCCCGGATTTCGAACTCCTGACCGAACGGGACGCAAGCGATTTGCGCGCCGCAGTGCTGGATGAAATGGCCGGGGATGCACCGGACGAATTTGCCGGTTTTGTCGAGATCAATGGTGACCCTGCCGGTTTTCTGGAAGATATCCTCAAGCATCAGGCGCTGTTTGAACATGGATTCCACGGCGAGGCTGCCGCCGAGGTGATCGGGGCCGAGCCGGATTTAACCGAAGCCGAAATCCTGCAACGGGTATTTGACGGGTTTTCCGACGAGGATACCGACCGCTTGGCCGAGGAAATGCTGCGCCACGCCAAAAAGCATGGGGAAGTGGTATCAAACGCCCTGACCCTCCGGCAAGAAAATCCGGCATCTGCCGCCTTGCAAGCGCTGGAAGCGGCGTTTTTGACCGAGGGCAAGCCCCGCAGCACAACAAAATTCCCGGTCAAGGCGGTGAAAGACGCATTTTCACCTGCACTGGACATGGTGACAACCTTTATCGAGCGGGTTTCTGCCGCACGCCAGGCCCGCCTGGCCTTGGCCGCTTTTGAAAAAGCCAAACTGCTGCATGATTTTGCCGTGGATTTTCTCGGCCGCTATGCACAGAAAAAAACCGCCCTTGGCGCGCTGGAATTTGATGATCTGATCCGCAAATCCGCCGATCTTTTGCGCCAGTCGGATATGGCGCAATGGGTGCTTTACCGGCTGGATGGCGGCATTGACCATATTCTGGTAGACGAAGCGCAGGATACCAGCCCGAAACAATGGCATATTGTTGCGGCGCTGGCCGAGGAGATATATGCCGCCGCCAGCGATAGCCCGCGCACGATCTTTGTGGTCGGCGATGAAAAGCAATCGATCTTTTCGTTTCAGGGGGCTGACCCGCGCGAGTTTTCCCGCATGAAAGGATTGTTGCATGAGCGCCTGGCAGCGGTGAACTCGCCGATGTTTGAGGGGGCGCTGCAATGCTCGTTTCGCTCGGCCCCGCCGATATTGCAGCTAGTGGACAAGGTTTTCGAGGGCGAAGCGCGTGGCGGTATCCACGGCGAGATCAAACATATTCCGGTGGAGGATACCCTGCCCGGCCGGATCGAGATCTGGCCCTATTATGAAAAGGCAGAAACCCCCGAAAAGCCGTCATGGGATGCGCCGGTAGACGGGCTGGCTCCGCGGGATCCGGCGCGGCTCATCGCCGAAGATGTGGCGGATCAGGTGGCGGCGATCATAAAACGCAGGCAGATATTGCCCGGCACGGATCGCGCGGTGCAGGCTGGAGATTTTCTGATTCTCGTGCAATCGCGCGGGGCGCTGTTTCAGGCGCTGCTCAAGGCGCTCAAGGCGCAGGGCGTGCCGCTGGCAGGGGCTGACCGGCTGAAAATAGCCGAAGAGCTGGCGGTAAAAGATTTGCTGGCCGTGCTGCAATTTGCCGCCTGTCCCGAGGATGATCTGAGCCTGGCTTGCGCCCTGCGCTCGCCGCTTTGCGGGCGCTCGGAGCGCGAGGTTTTTGAGCTGGCCCATTGCCGCGAAGGCAGTTTGTGGCAGGCGGTGCGGCCCGATGAAATGCTTTCGGACATCCTGCGGCGGGCCGATTATGACCGCCCCTATGAACTGCTGGAGCGGATATTGATCCGGCATGATGGCCGCAAGAAACTACTGGCGCGGCTGGGCGAGGAGGCCCGCGAAGGGGTGGACGAACTTTTGCGGCTGGCGCTGGAATACGAACGGCAAGCCGCCCCGAGCCTGACCGGGTTTCTCAACTGGATTCGCGCTGACGAGATCAATATCAAGCGGCAATTCAACAACGAAAACAACCTGTTGCGAATCATGACCGTGCATGGGGCCAAAGGGCTGGAAGCCCCGATCGTGATCCTGCCGCAAACGGTAAAGAGGCATGAGACCAAAGGCAGCCCGATCCTGCCTTTGGGGGAAGGGTTAGCCGTGAGCGGGCTGGGCACAGGCGATCTGCCCGAAGCCCTGCTGGAGGCGCATCAGAGCCAGAAAGCCCTGCAAAAGGAAGAAAAGATGCGGTTGCTTTATGTGGCGCTGACGCGGGCAAAAAACTGGCTGATTCTGGCCGGTTCGGGCAAGCGCGATAGCAACAGCGACAATTGGTATGATCCGGTCCATGCCGCCGCCACCGCATTGGGCGCGAAGGAAGACGCGCAGGGTCGGCTGGTGCTGGAAAACAACTGGCCATCCTTGGCCCCTGCTGCCGAAACCCCCGAAGCGGTGCCGTATGCGCGGCTCCTGTTGCCCGAATGGCTGAATATGCCGGCCCCGAAAGCGATAAAACCACCCCGCGCGCTCAACCCTTCAAAGCTTGGTGGCGAACATACAATAGCGGGCGCAACCGCCTCTGCGGATGCGCTGGAGCGGGGCGAACAAATCCACATCCTGCTCGAACATCTGGCCGGGCTTGCGCCGGAGGCGCGCGCTCGACATGCCTCATGCCTGCTGGAAGCACCGCTTGACGGGGTGATTGACGAGGCGCTGGCCGTTTTGTCCGCTCCGGATCTGGCGTTTCTGTTTGCCCCCGGGGTGCTGCGCGAAGCACCGGTCAGCGCCACGCTTGAAGGGATTGGCCGGATCGCGGGGCGGATTGATGCGCTGGTGACAGGGGATACGATCATGGCGGTTGATTTCAAGTCAAACCCGCAAGTGCCCCGGCGAGCCGATTTGATACCGGAAGCGTTTTTGCGCCAAATGGGGGCCTATCGCGCCAGCTTGCAGCAAATCTGGCCGGATCGAGAAATTAAAACCGCCATTTTATGGACCAGAAACCAGAGATTGATGGAAATTCCGGCCGATCTCGGGGATGCCGCTCTGAAACGGATTCACACGGCTTGACGATGCGCCGAAGGCTACCTAGATTAGGTATAACGAAATTTGAATATAAGGAGCCCCGCCGTGGCAACCGTGAAAGTAACCGATAGTAATTTTCAGGCCGAAGTGCTTGATTCCGCCGTGCCCGTAGTGGTTGATTTCTGGGCCGAATGGTGTGGGCCTTGCAAAATGATCGGGCCGGCTCTGGAAGAACTGGCCGTTGAATATGGCGAAAACGTAAAAATCGCCAAGCTGAATGTGGATGAAAATTCCAACATTCCGGCGCAAATGGGCATTCGCGGCATTCCGGCGCTGTTTTTGTTCAAGGGCGGCGAGGTGGTGGCCAATAAAACCGGCGCCGCTCCCAAGGCCGCACTGAAAAGCTGGATCGACGGCGCTATTTAACGTCTCTGATTATCCCTGCATCAGCCCCTTGCCGGAAACGGCGGGGGCTGTTTATTGCCAACTGTAAATTACCCTCGACAGAAGGATACACGGTATAGTAATATATCGGGATATTGTTTACTTCGGTTAGGGATTTATTATGGCCTTTGCAGATCGTGCATTGCAAGAGTGGAAAACCACAGCCCAGTCGGTGGAGGACACGCAGCCTGCCTATAAATCCGCGCCTTTGCCCACCTATACCAATGATCAGATCTCTGATTTTCTGGTCTATAACTGGCTGGGTGGCGCAAGCTTTAATCTGGGTGCCGGCCGCACGCTTACCGTTGATTTAAGCAACTTGACACCCGCTGGCCAGCCAAACTCCGGCGTTGATCTTGCCCGGACTGCGCTGGAAGCCTGGACCATGGTCACCGGCATTACCTTTGTAGATTCAGTAGGTGCGGCGCAAATTACCTTCTATGACAATCAAGCGGGTGCCTTTGCTGGTCCTACACTCCCTGGCGGCTATTCCGGCCAAGGCGGCACGATTTTTGCATCTTCGGTCAATGTCGGCACCGACTGGATTGCCCTATATGGCGATACCATCGATTCTCAAAGCTTCATGACCTATATGCACGAGATCGGCCATGCGATGGGGCTGGATCACGCCGGTAATTATGACGGCGGCGCCACCACCTATATCACCCAGGGGCCGGCAGCCTATGGCAATAATCACTATCTGAATGATTCATGGCAGGCCTCGATCATGTCCTATTTCAGCCAGCTAGAGGCCGGCACCGGCTCTTATCAAACGCCGATCACCCCGATGATTGCCGATATTCTGGCGATGCAAACCCTTTACGGCACGGTCGGCACTATCCGTTTGGGCGATACGGTATATGGCACAGGCTCCACCGCTGGCGGCTATTATGATGTTGCGCTGTCTTCGGCCAAAGCCTTTACCCTGATCGATGATGGCGGCATTGACACCATCAACTTCTCGACCGATCTGTCTGACCAGACGGTTCGTCTCAACCCCGAAACCATATCGGATGTAGGCGGGCTGGTGGGCAATATGCTGATTATGCGCGATACCATCATCGAGAATTATTTTGCCGGTAAAGGCAATGATAAGGTGATCGGCAATATCGCGGATAACTGGCTCAAAGGCGGCGCCGGTATTGACCAACTGGAAGGCGGCGCGGGCAATGACAGCCTGAATGGCAATGGCAAAGATGACCTCTTGCGCGGTGGTTTGGGCGATGACGTGCTGCGCGGCGGTTCTGGTGCGGATAAGCTTTTCGGTCAGGATGGCAATGATGTGCTGATGGGCGGCGTGGGCCGCGATCGGCTGGTCGGCGGGGCGGGCATTGATACCTTTGTCTTCAAAAACGGCTGGGAGGTGGACCGGATCAACGATTTCGAGGATAACATCGACACCATCAAGCTGGATTCCGCACTTTGGGTCGGCGTGCTGACCGCGACGGAGGTGATGAACACCTATGGCTCGGTTTTGACCACTGCGGCGGGCAATACCTATGTCGAGCTGGATTTCGGCGCTGGTGATAAGCTGAAAGTATTCGGCGTCACAACTACGGCAGCCCTGCTGGATGATATTACTATTTTCTAGCTTGAGCAGGCGCGGGATTTCAGGCATAGGAAGGCGATGACACTCACTCAGGAGCGCCTAACCATGCACAGAATCTCACCCCTTCCCGAATATCTGGTATCCCGCTATCGCGATTGGAAATCCGGTGTTTTTCCGGAAAAGCAGGCCAAGCACGCCTTGCTGGCCTCCGAGGGGCAAAGCCCGAAGGTTATGGTGATTTCCTGCTGTGACAGCCGTGTGCATGTGACCTCCATTTTCGGCGCGGAAACCGGCGAGTTTTTCATTCACCGCAATGTGGCCAACATGGTGCCGCCTTTCGTCGAGGACGACGCCCATCACGGCACCTCGGCCGCGATCGAATTTGCGGTAACGGCGCTGAAGGTCGAGCATCTGGTGGTGCTGGGCCATTCGCAATGCGGCGGTGTGCGGCATTGTCATGATGTTTGCCACGGCGATATCGAGATCAAGCAAAAGACCTTTGTCAGCCGCTGGATGGATATCCTGCGCCCGGGCTACGAGCGGGTAAAGCATATCGAGGATGATGCCACGCGCATCACCGCGCTGGAGCATACCGGCGTTGTGGTCGCGATTGAAAATCTGCTCGAATTCCCCTTTATTCGCGAGGCGGTGGAAAGCGGCCAGCTCAGCCTGCACGGGCTTTGGCACTCGATCGGAGACGGGGTGTTGATGGCCTATAACAGCCAAAGCGAGCGCTTTGAACCGGTAGAGTAATTGGCCGGCATCCGGCTATATATAAGCGGACCGCTGGAGGCAGACCGGGTGCTGCCTCTGGACGCGGCGCAGAGCACCTATCTGTTTGGTGTGATGCGCCGCAAACCGGGCGACGAGCTGCGGGTCTTTGACGGGCAAGGCGGCGAATGGCTGGCCGAGGTCGCCAAGGCCAACAAGCGCAACGGGCTGTTGCTGTGCAAGAAAGCCGTAGCGCCGCAGGTCACACCACCCGATCTTTGGCTGCTTTTTGCGCCGATCAAAAAGGCCCGCATGGCCTTTATGGTCGAAAAGGCGGTGGAGATGGGGGTGCGAAAGCTGCTGCCCGTGCTGACCGGTTTCACCAATGAGCGGATCAATATCGGGCGGATGCAGGCCCATGCTGTGGAGGCCGCCGAGCAATGCGGCGCAACATTTGTGCCCGATGTGGCCGAGCCGGTAAAGCTGCTTGAACTATTGGAAAACTGGCCCGAAAACCGCAAGCTGCTCTTTTGTGATGAAAGCCGGCAGGCGCTACCGGTAGCCACAGCCCTGGCTGCGCAATCCGCCGGGCCCTGGGCAATAGTGATCGGCCCCGAAGGCGGGTTTTCGCCCGATGAGGTGGTGGCATTGCGGCGGCTGCAGGCAGTGGTCAGCGTCAGCCTTGGCCCTCGAATATTGCGGGCCGACACCGCAGCTATGGCCGCCATTACCGCTTGGCAGATGGCGCTGGGAGACTGGCGATAAGCGCCTTGGGGCTATCGCCGCCGCGTGATCGGGAGTATGAACAGGGCCGGACCCATCATTCAGCAGGCAGGATATGACCATTTTTCGCAGTGACGCCTTAAAGGCCCTTCGGCATTGGCTGGAGCCGCTGATGACAGTTGTGGTCGTGCTGATTGCGGTGCGGCTGCTTTGGCTCGGGGTATTCCGCCCGAGTTGGGTTTATGGCCTGATGGGGCTGGTGCTGGCCTTGGTGGCGGGGACGTTGTTTAACCTTGCGCTGATCCGGCTGCGCCTTGTCAGCAGCGGCGAGGCGGTGGGGATCGTCGAGGTGCGCGAGCGCAATATTGTGTATTTTGCGCCGCATATGGGCGGGGATATCAGCCTTGAGGGTCTGGACAAGATCGTGATCTCTCCCAGCAAATCGGGCAGCTATAACTGGGTGCTTTATGCATCCGGTCAGCCCCCGCTGATTATTCCGTTCAATGCCCGGGGTGCGGACCGCTTGCTGCATGCCTTTTCGGCACTGCCCGGGTTAAGCCTCGAGCGGCTAAACAAAGCCCTGAAGGCTGACCGTAATGTGATGCATATCGTCTGGCAGCGGCCACAATGATTTGTGATATGTGTGATTTCCGGCTTGCATTCCCCGCCCCGCCCCTCCTAAATCCGGTAGAAACAGTCAGGTTACAAGGGGAAACCGATGTCTATTCCACAAAGCGGCGGCGGGCCGATCGAGCGCCATGAGCAGCTGGCAGAATATATGCAAGCAGGCTGTAAGCCCAAGGCAGACTGGCGCATCGGTACCGAGCACGAGAAATTCGGCTATTGCAAAGACACTTTGAAGCCCATTCCCTATGAGGGTGAGCGCTCGATCAAGGCCTTGCTCGAAGGGCTCCGGGACACCTATAACTGGAAGCCGGTGCTGGAAGCGGGCTATCTGATCGGGCTGGAAAAAGACGGCGCCAATGTCAGCCTCGAGCCGGGCGGCCAGCTGGAGCTTTCGGGCGCACCGCTGGAGAGCATCCACCAGACCTGCGACGAGGTGAACCAGCACCTGCGCGAGGTGAAGGACATCTCCGAAAAGATCGGGGCGCGGTTTTTTGGCATGGGAGCGGCACCGGAATGGACGGCAAGCGATATGCCGATGATGCCCAAGGGGCGCTACAAGCTGATGACACCCTATATGGGCGAGGTTGGCACCCACGGCACGCAAATGATGTATCGCACCACCACCATTCAGGTGAACCTCGATTTTGCATCTGAGGCGGACATGACGCAAAAGCTGCGGGTGGGGCTGGCCCTTCAACCCTTCGCCACCGCGCTTTTTGCCAATTCGCCGTTTTTCGAGGGCAAGCTGACAGGCTATCAAAGCTGGCGCGCCCGCATCTGGCAGGATACCGACAAGGCCCGCACCGGCATGCTGCCCTTTGTGTTTGAAAGCGGCTTTGGCTTTGAGGCATGGGTGCAATATGCGCTCGATGTGCCGATGTATTTTGTCTATCGCGACGGGAAATACCTCAATGCCCTTGGCATGAGCTTCAGGGATTTTCTGAAAGGCGAGCTGCCCGCGCTGCCGGGCGAAAAGCCGACGCTGAGCGACTGGGCCGACCACCTGACCACGGCCTTCCCCGAGGCCCGCATCAAGCAATACCTTGAAATGCGCGGGGCCGATGGCGGCCCGTGGCGCAAAATCTGCGCGCTTCCCGCCTTTTGGGTCGGGCTGCTTTATGAGCAATCCTCGCTGGATGCGGCATGGGATGTCGCCAAAGACTGGACAGCCGGTCAGCGCGAACAGCTTCGCCTTGATGTGGCCAAGGATGGCCTGCAAGCGCGGATCAACGGTATAGAGGTGCTGGATATTGCCAAAGAGCTGGTCTCGATCTCCCATGCAGGGCTAAAGGCGCGGGCGATGCCGGGAGCGGGCGGGCTGATCCCGGATGAAACCCACTTTCTGAATGCGCTGCAAGAAATTCTGGGGCGGGGATATTCGCCGGCCAAGAAGCTGGAGCGGCTATATAATTGCGAATGGGGCGGGGATATCAAACGGGTATATCAGGAATACAGCTATTGAATGCACGAAATATTCTCCAGCCTTGAACTAAGCCCCGAATTCAATACCACGGGCGAGGGGGCGTTGCCTTCCGCCTATGCGGTCAGCGATCTGGCGGTGGCGGCTTATGGCGCGGTGGGGCAAGCCATGGCGGAATTGCTGGGTGCGCTGGGGCTGGCCCATACCCCCAGGGTTTCGGTGGACCGCGTCTTGGCCTCGCGCTGGTATGGATATTCTATTTATCCGCTGGGCTGGGCGCTGCCACCGCTATGGGATGCAATTGCCGGCCTTTATCCATGCAAAACCGGCTGGATCCGGCTGCATACCAATATACCCCGCCACCGCGCTGCCGCGCTTTTGGTGCTTGGGGCCTCTCCCACACGGGAATCTGTGGCGCAGGCCACGCTTGACTGGCAGGCCGAAGATCTGGAAACCGCCATTGCCCAAGCCGGAGGGGTTGCTGCCATGATGCGCAGCCGTGAGGCTTGGGCCGCGCATCCGCAGGGGCAGGCCTCGGCCAAGGCGCCGTTGGTTGAATGGCTGTCTTTGCGCAAAACCACCGCCAAAAGCTGGGCCGCCACCCCTGCGCGACCTCTGAACGGGCTGAAGCTGCTGGACCTCACCCGCGTCTTGGCGGGGCCGGTCGCCAGCCGCACACTGGCGGGTTTCGGGGCCGAGGTGCTGCGCCTTGATCCGCCCGATTGGGAAGAGCCAAACGTGATCCCCGATGTGACCCTTGGCAAACGCTGCGCGCGGCTTGACCTGCGCCAGCCACCCGACCGCGCGATTTTTGAAACCCTGCTCTCGGAGGCCGATATTCTGGTGCATGGCTATCGCCAAGGCGCGCTGGAAGGGCTGGGATACGGGCTGGAAATGCGGCAAAATCTCAACCCCGACCTGATCGAGGCATCGCTGAACGCCTATGGCTGGAGCGGGCCATGGGCGGGCAGGCGGGGGTTTGACAGCTTGGTGCAAATGGCTTGCGGCATTGCGGATAGCGGCAGGATCAGGGCCGGGGCCGATATGCCCACCCCCCTGCCGGTGCAGGCGCTGGACCATGCCACCGGCTATCTGATGGCGGCGGCAGTGATCAAGGCCCTCACCCGCTCGGCCCTGGGTAAAGGGGTGGTCAATGCGCGGTTATCACTGGTGCGCACGGCGGCATTGCTGATGCAGCATCCGCAGGCCGAAAACGGCACCCTGTCACCAACCCCCGAAGCCGAGAATTTTGCACCCGCGCTTGAAACCACCCCCTGGGGACCGGCCCGCAGGCTAAAACCCGCGCTAAAGGTGCAGGGCGCGGCGATGAAATGGGACAGCCCCGCCGCTGCGCTATGCAGCGCGCCGCCCTGCTGGCGCGCGGCATAGGCGGTGCAAAAAAGGCCCGCCCCGAAGGGCAGGCTCAAGTTCAGGGAGAAACTGCAGGGCGGGGATTTCCCCGCCAATCAGGCGGCCAGGCGATAGCCACCGCTTTCGGTCAGCAAGATCCGCGCATTGCCCGGGTCCGGCTCGATTTTCTGGCGTAAGCGATAAATATGGGTCTCCAGCGTATGGGTGGTCACCCCCGCATTATAGCCCCATACCTCGTGCAGCAGCACATCGCGCGCCACCACACCGTCTGATGCGCGATACAGGAATTTCAGGATATTGGTTTCTTTTTCCGTCAGCCTGATTTTGCGATCATCCTCGGTGAGCAGCATTTTTGCTGCCGGTTTGAAAGTATATGGTCCCACGGTAAACACCGCATCCTCGGATTGCTCATGCTGGCGCAGCTGGCTGCGGATGCGGGCCAGAAGCACCGGAAATTTGAACGGTTTGGAGACATAATCATTGGCGCCCGCATCAAGGCCCAGAATGGTATCGCTATCGGTATCATGGCCGGTCAGCATCACAATCGGCGCTTTCACCCCTTGCTTGCGCATCAGCCGGCACAGCTCGCGGCCATCCATATCGGGCAGGCCGACATCAAGGATCACCAGATCATAAAGCGCCTCTTTGGCCCGCGCGAGTCCCTCGGCGCCGGTTCCGGCCTCGAAAACATCAAAATCATCGGTCAATACCAGCTGGTCCGCCAGCGCCTCGCGCAGGTCCTCGTCATCATCAACCATCAGTATTTTTCGTAGCGTGCCCATCATATATCCTCCGTTGCTCGGGTTATATTTCGGGGGTGAGGGTGCTTTTCGCAAGGGGTTCGCCACGAAATCACCCGCTTGTGTGCAAATCCAAGCAATTGTTTCAATTCCGGTGGCCGGGGGCTATAAATCGAAAAGAATTGAAACAAGGAATCGCACATGTTGGCCCTGACCGCATCCGAAAGGCTGGCGCGCGCCGCGCATGATTTGCGCCTTGGCTTGCCTGTGGCGCTGCGCATGGATGGGCAGAGCTGGCTATTTAGCGCCGTCGAAACCCTCAAGCCTGCGCGCTATAACAGCTTGCAGGCGCTGGGCGCGCCGCTATTGGCG
>JALSHK010000266.1 GCA_026982275.1 Paracoccaceae bacterium
ATGCCCGAATGACAGGCTAAGAGATAGAAAACAAAGATAAAGGCCACCCCATGCCCGATCAGGATCACGCAAGAATATACCTCGCCACCCCTACCAGTCTGGTGCTTGAAACCTTCAAGCCGCAGCTAGAGCAGGTGCTGGACGGCACCCCCGTGGCCTGTCTGCGCATCTGCGCCAGCACCGAAGACGCAAGCGAGCTGGGCAGGATCTGCGATCAAATCCGCGAGATTTGCCATGGCTATGATCTGGCTGTCGTGATTGACCGGCATTTCCGCATGGTGGAAAAGCACGGGCTGGACGGGGTGCATCTGCTGGATGGGGCCAAGCAGGTGCGCGAGGCCCGCAAGCTGCTGGGGCCGGATGCGATTGTGGGGGCTTATTGCGAGGCCTCAAAGCATAGCGGCATCACGGCGGCTGAAATCGGTGTGGATTATATCAGCTTTGGCCCTGTGGGGGATATGGGCGAGCTGGGGGCGGGAGAGCGCGCCACGCCCGGGCTTTTTCGTTGGTGGTCCGAGATGATCGAAGTGCCGGTGGTGGCCGAAGGCGGGCTGGACGCGGCGACGCTGGAAACCATCAGGGATGATGTGGATTTTGTGACCTTCGGTAGCGAAATCTGGCTTGCGGATCAGCCGGCAGCAGAGGCCCGAAAGCTGCTCGCATTGTTAAAAGGATAGCCGCGAATGACCACAATCCTGACCACTGGCGGCGCTGGATATATCGGCAGCCACATCACGCTGGAATTGCTGAATTCCGGTTACGAGGTTGTTGTTTTTGACAATTTTCATAATTCCTCCAGCAAATCGATTGAGCGGGTGAGCCGCATCACCAATGGCGCGCCGACCCTGATCGAGGGCGATATTCGTGATGCGGCGGCGCTGGAATCGCTCTTCACCAGCCATAAGATCGACGCGGTAATCCATCTTGCGGGGCTAAAGGCCGTCGGCGAATCCGTGGCGCGGCCCGCGCTATACTACGATGTGAATGTGGCGGGCAGCACGACCCTCTTTAACGCCATGCTGAAGCACGGGGTGAAGCATGCTGTGTTTTCCTCCTCGGCCACGGTTTATGGCGAGCCGGAGATCATGCCGATCAAGGAAACCACCGCCACCGCGCCGGTAAACCCTTATGGCAAGACCAAGCTGATGGTGGAGCAGATATTGACCGATATCACCGGCATTGGCGAAGGGTGGCGCTCTATGGTGCTGCGCTATTTCAATCCGGTCGGGGCGCATGCTTCGGGGCAAATCGGTGAAGACCCGCTGGGCTTTCCCGATAATCTGTTTCCGTTTATCGCGCAGGTTGCCACGGGGCGGCGCGAGAGGCTGAATATCTTTGGCGATGATTACCCCACGCCCGACGGCACCGCGATCCGCGATTATATCCATGTGATGGATCTGGCGCGCGGCCATGTGAGGGCAATCGATTATCTGCTTTCGGAGCAAGCGGAAAACAACCGGACCCCGATCGTGAATCTCGGCACCGGCAACGGCTTTAGTGTCAAACAGGTGCATGCTGCATGGCAAAGGGCTTGCGGCTTTGATATCCCTGCCGAGATCACCGCGCGCCGCGATGGCGATGTGACCATCTATTGCGCCGATGCGCGCAAGGCCGAGGCCCTGCTGGGCTGGAAAGCCACGCATAACCTTGATGAAATGTGCGCCGACCATTGGCGCTGGCAGCAGCAAAATCCGGAAGGATACGGTTGAAAACCGGCCAAGGGCTGGAAACCCGCCCAAAATATGCTTATGTAGGATCAGGCGGTAACGCTTGTCAAAACCAAAGGAAATCCCGTGATAGCTGTTGAAGTTTTTATCGTTCTTTCGCTATATATCTATATCCTTTTCCGCCAGCCGGAACTGCGGCTGGCCGGATCTGTTGTTGCCTTCACCCTGATCGGCGGGCTGGTATATTATATGGTCACGGTGCCGCCTGAGCCGCAAGCCGAAATGAACCGGATCGCAATTGACGAAATCATCCTTGAAAACCCCGAGCTGGAGCTGGGCCCGCGCACCGCTACGCTAACAGGGCGGGTGATCAATAATTCACCGGAATTCACCCTGACCGGGATAAATCTTGACGTAACAATCTACGATTGCCCAGCCGGGGACACCCCTCTAGACGCGTGTTTTATCATTGGCGAAGATGACGGTTACGCCCGCCCCTCCGTGCCCCCGGGCCAGCTCAGAGCCTTCACCGCCACGCTTTTGTTTAACAACATGCCCGAGGTTTCGGGCGTGCAGCGCTGGGAATACAAGGTAACCGGTACCCGCGCGCTTGACACCACCAACCGCTAGGTAGCTGGCCCGGGGGTGGAAACGACGGGCATTCATGGAAGTTTCTAGCGCCCCTTTGCCGGGTCGTCTGCCTTCAGCAGATAGTCCAGAAAAGTCCGTGTGACCAAGGATAATCTTCTGCCTTCCACATGCACAGCATACCAGCGGCGAACC
>JALSHK010000267.1 GCA_026982275.1 Paracoccaceae bacterium
GGGCTGGCCGTCATATTCTATTTTCAGCGCATAGCGCGGCATGGCAAAACCCTCTGTAAATCACTGCTTTTAGCGACTATATGATATATTCAGAAATATCCAGCAAGGAGCCAGCTTGGCCATAGCCCGTATAACCGATCAAATTGTCCGTGTGATGGACGACACCCAATCGGGTGCCAAAGAGCTGCTCGAGCCGGTGCTGCGCATAGGCGTTACCGGGCTTTCGCGCGCGGGCAAAACCGTGTTCATCACCTCGCTGATTGCCAATATGCTGGATCGGGCGCGGATGCCGCAATTATCCGCCGGGGCGCAGGGGCGAATAGAGGCGGCGTTTTTACAGCCCCAGCCCGATGATACCCTGCCGCGCTTTGCCTATGAGGCGCATTTGCGGGCGCTGCTTTCCCCCGCGCCCCGCTGGCCCGAAAGCACCAGCTCGATCAGCCAGCTCCGGTTATCGCTGCGCACCCGCCCCAAGGGGCTTTTTCGCGGGCTGCGGGGGGCGCGGGTGCTGCATGTCGATATCATTGATTATCCCGGTGAATGGCTGCTGGATCTGCCATTGCTGAGAATGAGCTTTGCACAATGGTCAAAAAAGGCGCTGGAGCAAGCGCAAAGCCGCGAAACCCTGGCCGCAGAGTGGCTGGCCCTGAGCCAAAACCAGGATCCGCAAAGCGCACTGGAAGAGGCGGAGGCGCAAAAGCTGGCCGAGGCCTTCACCGCCTATCTGGATGCGGCCAAAAGCGCCGGCTTTGCCAATTGCGCGCCGGGGCGGTTTTTACTGCCCGGTGATCTGGCCGGCTCTCCGGCGCTGACCTTTGCGCCGCTCTGGCGGCCTGAAAAGCCCCGGCGCGGCAGCCTTTATCGCGCCTTTGAGCGCCGTTTCGAGGCCTATAAAAGCCAAATCGTCAAACCCTTCTTCCGTCAGCATTTCAGCAAGCTCGATCGCCAGATCGTGCTGGTGGATGCGCTGGGCGCGATTGATACCGGCCCGGCGGCGGTGCAGGATCTGCGCGAGGCACTGGCGGATATTCTGCCCGTTTTTCGCCCCGGGAAAAACCGCTGGCTTTCATGGTTGACCGGCAAAAAAATCGAAAGAATCCTGTTTGCCGCCACCAAGGCCGACCATATCCATCATCATCAACACCCGAAGCTGACGGGATTTCTGGAGGCGCTGCTGCAAGAGGCCAAGCAGGTAGCTGACTGGAAGGGCGCCAAAACCAGGGTTATGAGTCTGGCCTCGCTGCGTGCCACAGTCGAGCAGCGCGCCAGCCATGAGGGCGAGGTGCTGGAACTGGTTAGGGGGGTATTGACGGGCAGCGGGAAAGAAGTGGCGCTGCATCCGGGCGATCTGCCGGCGGATCCTGCGCGGCTGCTGGAGCCGGCCCGCACCGGCGCACAGGATTGGCCAGAGGGGCTGGGCTTTGATTTGCCTGAATTCGCCCCGCCGCTGCCAGAAGATAAAGCCCCCGAGGGGCTGGCCCATATCCGTATGGATCAAGCGGCGGAATTCCTGATCGGAGACAGGCTATGATCCGCCCGGCCCGCCTGTCTGACGCATTGCCCTGCGCCAAGATATTGCAGCAATGGATAAACGAGACGCACTGGTTCCCCAACCCTGCGCCCGAAAGCGCTTCCGAGCAGGCGATGGCGAGGCGGATAAGCTCCGGCGTGGTCATGGTGGCCCAGAATGCGGGCGGCATTGTCGGGTTCGTAGCCTATGAAGGGGGATTTCTGGAGTGTTTGTATCTGGAAAAAGAAGCCCGAAATCAGGGGCTGGGGCGGGCGCTGCTCGATCTTGCCAAAAACAATGGCGCGGAAACCGTGTCGCTCTGGGTTTTGCAGAGAAACCACGCCGCGCGGCGGTTTTATGCGCGCGAAGGGTTTTGCGAGGTCGAGCTCGGGGACGGGGATGACAATGAGGAAGGCCTGCCCGATATAAGGCTCGAATGGAAGAGGGAGAAGCGCAATGGCCAATCCGCGTAGGCCTGTCAGGATCGATGCCGAAAAGCTGAAGCCGGCACCAGGCCCCCCGCAGGCCGTGCCGGTTCCCGAACCGGATTTTCCCGAACAGGCAGCGATGGGCCGTGCGGCATTGCTGGCGGCCAAACCGGCCAGCTGGCTTGGCCGGTTGTTTTGGGCTGCGGTGCTGGCACTGCTGAGCCTGTCTGTCACTTTGGCGGTCTATGATTTTGTCGAAGGGGTTATGCAGCGTAATATCTGGCTGGGCCGGGCCGCTACGGGACTCGCGGGTGTCGTTGTTTTTGTGCTGGTTATGCTGGTTTTGCGGGAGATCACCGGCCTATACCGTCTGCGTAAGCTGGATGGCTTGCGCAGACGGGCAGGGCAGGCGCGCGGCCAATCGCGCGATGTGGCAATAGAAACGATTGCCGAGCTGGACCGGTTCTATCAGGGCCGGCAGGATATGCGCTGGGGGCGCGCTA
>JALSHK010000268.1 GCA_026982275.1 Paracoccaceae bacterium
AGAATTCGGCTTTGACACCCTGCAGATCCATGCCGGTGCCCGCCCCGACCCCGCCACCGGTGCCCGCCAGACCCCGATCTATCAAACCACCGCCTATGTGTTTCGCGATGCGGATCACGCGGCGGCGCTGTTTAATCTGCAAGAGGTCGGCTATATCTATTCCCGCCTGACCAACCCGACCGTGGCCGTGCTGCAAGAGCGCATCGCCACGCTCGAGGGCGGGGTGGGGGCGGTTTGCTGCTCCAGCGGCCATGCGGCACAGATCATGGCGCTGTTTCCGCTGATGCAGCCCGGCGACAATGTGGTGGTAAGCACCCGGCTTTATGGTGGCTCCATCACCCAGTTTGGCCAAACCATCAAGCGCTTTGGCTGGTCGGCCACCTTCGTTGATTTTGACGATATCGAGGCGATCAAAGCCGCAGCCGATGAAAACACCAAAGCGGTTTTCTGCGAGAGCATTTCCAACCCCGGCGGTTATCTGACCGATATTCCGGCCGTGGCGGCGGTGGCGGACAGCCTCGGCATTCCGCTGATCGTGGATAACACCCTTGCCAGCCCTTACCTGTGCAAACCCATTGAAATGGGGGCCACGCTGGTTGTGCATTCCATGACCAAATATCTGACCGGCAACGGCACCGTGACCGGCGGTGTGGTGGTGGATAGCGGTAATTTTGACTGGTCCGCATCCGATAAATTCCCTTCGCTTTCCCGGCCCGAACCGGCCTATCACGGGCTGAAATTTCACGAGACCTTCGGCAATCTCGCCTTCACCTTTCACGGTATTGCCATCGGTTTGCGCGATCTGGGCATGACGTTAAATCCGCAAGCCGCGCATTATACCCTGATGGGGATCGAGACCCTGAGCCTGCGCATGCAGCGCCATGTGGAAAACGCCGAAAAGGTGGCGGCCTGGCTGGAAGCCGACCCGCGAGTGGATTATGTTACCTATGCCGGGCTGCCCTCCTCGCCCTATGCGGCGCGCAAGGCGGCGATCTATCCCGAAGGCGCAGGGGCGCTGTTTACCTTTGCGGTCAAGGGCGGCTATGAGGCCTGCATCAAGCTGGTGGATAATGTCGAGATTTTCAGCCATGTCGCCAACCTTGGCGATACCCGCAGCCTGATCATCCATTCCGCCTCTACCACCCACCGCCAGCTTACCCCCGAGCAGCAAAACGCGGCCGGCGCGGGCGCAAACGTGGTGCGGCTTTCTATCGGCATCGAGGATGTGAATGACCTTATCCGCGATCTGGATCAGGCTTTGAGCGCAGCCACAAAATAAACAAAGGCGGGGTCATGCCCCGCCTTTCCAACACCTTTTTTCGATCATACCGGCCTTGCTACACTTCCGGACGCTTAGCGCACCCAGATCTCGACCCGACGGTTGGTATCGCGGCCATCTTCGGTTTCGTTACAGCCAATCGGTGATAGCTTGCCATAGCCAAACGGGGTGAATTGCACCGTGCCGGCATTGCCTTCACCCACAGCCGCTACCAGAACATCACGCACGGATTCCGCACGGGCCTGACTGAGGCGCTGATTCTCGTTGATCGCGCCGATACTGTCGGCAAAGCCGATGATCATCAGGCGCTTGCCATCAAATTCTCCATTGCGAACCTTGGCCGCCAACCGCTCGATATCTACCAAAGCGCGATTATCGGGCTGCACCGTGCCGCTTTGAAAGCGGAAGGTCAGCGATATCCGCTCGGCATCCAGCAGGCCGGTTACCATTTCCTGCAACAGCTCCAGCGAGGCACGATCCCGCTCGGCCATCAACGCATGGGCCAAACGGCGGCCCTGATCATTCAGGGAGGCCGTCGTAACATTCTGGCTGACAAAGCCAGCGCGCTCGATAACCTGCTGCGCCTCGTCCGAGGTCACAAAATCGATAAACCCGGATACCTTTTCCGGCAGGCGCCCACCATTTACATACATGAACATTCGCCGCGACATCGGGTATTCCTCGGTCTTGATCGAGAAATCCGTGGGGGAAGCCACCTGACCGCAGATCGAACGCAGCGCCAGTATTTGCGCGTTGCGCTCGCTGGAAACACTGGTAATGCCGATGCCGTTTTCATCGCCCGCCAGCGCGTCCGAAACCTCGGCATTGTTTTCAAGGATAAAGGCATTGTTGATCAGATTTTGCCGATTCGGCTCCATGACCAGAGACTGAAATACCTGCGTAGCGCCCGATGAGATATCACGACGATAGATATTGATGGCCGCATCCAGACCGCCAACCTCGCGCCAGTTGCGGATATTGCCGGAGAAGATATCCGATATCTGCTGCAGGCTCAGGGTCTGGATCGGGTTGCGTGGATTGACAGATACCGCCAGCCCGTCCAGCGCCAGAATCCGCTCCTGCTCGGGGCTGGTCAGATTTCCTTTGCCGATACGCAAAAACCGGCCGCGCTCGCCATCCTGCACCCGCCGCGAA
>JALSHK010000269.1 GCA_026982275.1 Paracoccaceae bacterium
GCCCGAAATCGGCACTGTGGGATACACCGAGGAGGACTCGCGCGAGGATTTCGATATCGAGGTTTATCGGGCCGCGTTCCGGCCCATGGCCAATGTGCTGGCGGGGCGGGACGAGCGGATGCTGATGAAGCTGATCGTGGAGAAGAAATCGCGCAAGGTGATTGGTTGTCATATCGTTGGTCCCGCCGCGGGCGAGATGATCCAGATGGCGGGGATTGCGATCAAGATGGGGGCAACAAAAGAGGATTTTGATCGCACCGTGGCAGTGCATCCGACAGCGGCCGAGGAATTGGTGACGATGAAAGAGCCGGTGCGCTAGGGCTGGCTATCATGCGCGAGACCGGCCGGCTTTTGGCTGATCTCTGCGCTATCCCTCCCCGGCAAAAACCGTTTGATCCGGTTTTGCCCGTCTTTAAGTAGCCGCTATGGCAGGCTCATCCAAAGGCGCCGATATTGTTGTAAAGAATGGTGCGCAGGGCGAAAAGGCCGAAAATCACCACCAGCGGTGCCAGATCAAGCCCGCCCATATTGGGCAAAACCCGTCGGATCGGCCCGTATAGCGGCTCCAGCAACCGGTTCAGGCCATACCATATTTGCGCCACCAGAGGCTGGCGCAGGTTCAGCACCTGAAATCCGACCAGCCAGCTCATGATGATATGGGCAATGATGATGAACCAGACGATATCTAGTGCGAAAGAAAGAATTTGAAAAATCGAGGTCATTTTCCGGCTCCGGTTACGGGGTGAGCGCCATATCTAGTATCTGCGCGCCCCGTGCGCAAGGGTCGCCGGGCGACGCAACGTTATACTTGTCATCCAGAGGTTTTCGGGGTCTGATTTGTATAAATTGTGCCCCTTGGTGCCGGAGGAGAATATGTATCCGTTTTTTCGCATGGCCTATCATATGGCCAGGCATAGCAATTCACCACCGCTGCCGGTAGACGGGGTGCATATTTCGCGCCATATGTGCTGGCCCCATGATCTGGATATGTGGCGCGAGCTGAATAATGGCCGGACATTGACGCTCTATGATCTGGGGCGCATCCAGCTGGCGCGGCGCATCGGGCTGGTGGCGGCTTTGCGGCAGCGCGGCTGGGGCATGACCATGGCCGGCGTTACCGCGCGCTACCGGCGGCGGGTGGTGATGTTTGACCGGTTTGAAATGCGCTCGAAGGCCATTGGCCATGATGGCCGGTTTTTCTATTTGCAGCAAAGCATGTGGAAGGGCGGGGAGGCGCTTTCTTCCGTGGTATACCGTGTGGCGGTGGTGGGGAAATCCGGCATTGTGCCCACGCCCGAGGTGATTGCCGAAATGGGGGTGGATGGCTGGAACCCCGAAATGCCCGCATGGGTGCAGCATTGGGCCGAAGCCGAAAAATTGCGTAGCTGGCCACCCGAAACCTGACCCGGAATACGCGTTATGCGCATTGAATGGGAGCTGAAGAGGAAACACCGCTTGAAATAGCGCGGCTTTGGCGCTCTTATACCCGCATAAAACAGGGAGAAAAACATGACCGAACGCGCATCGAAAAAAGGCATCTGGAGCTGGATGCTGTTTGACTGGGCGGGCCAGCCCTTTCACACGCTGGTAATCACCTTCATGTTTGCCCCCTATTTTGCCAGCGAGCTTTTTGCCACCGAGGCCGAAGGGCAGGCGACATGGGGGTATCTGGTCGCTTTCGCCGGTATTCTGGTGGCTTTGAGCGCGCCCGTTCTGGGCGGCATTGCCGACCGGACCGGCCCGCGCAAGCCCTGGGTGCTCGGCTTCGGGGCGCTGTTTGTGGTTGGCAGTTACGGGCTGTGGTGGGCCTCGCCGGAATTGCCCGATCTGTTCTGGATCTATATCTCCTTTGTCGCGGCTTTTGTCGGGGCGGAATACATGATTATTTTCACCAATTCGATTCTGCCCGATCTTGTGCCGCGCAAAGAGGTGGGCAGGCTTTCGGGCTATGGCTGGGCGCTGGGCTATGTTGGCGGTGTTCTGGTGCTGTTTGTGATGCTGCTGTTTATGGTCACCCCGCCTGGCTCCGAGGTGACGGTTCTGGGCAATGCGCCGGTCTTCGGGCTGGATCCGGCCAAGGGCGAGGGCTTTCGCGCCTCGGGGCCTATTTCGGCGATCTGGTTTGTCATTTTTGCCATCCCGTTTTTTTTGTTCACGCCGGATGTGCGCAAGAATAAATCGAAAAAAGAAGCGGTGGTCGAGGAAGTCGGCGGGCTGAAGGAAAGCTGGAAAAAAATCAGGAGCTTCCCGCAGCTTGGCTTGTTTTTCCTCTCCTCCATGCTCTATCGCGATGCGCTGGTGGTGCTGTATTCCTTTGGGGCGATCTATGCCAAAGGCGCGCTGGACTGGGGCCAGATGGACCTTTTGGTCTTTGGTATTGTGGCCGCAATTGCCGGGGCGCTGGGCGCATGGATTGGCGGCTGGG
>JALSHK010000270.1 GCA_026982275.1 Paracoccaceae bacterium
GCTGAAATCTAGACGGCTGTAAATCGGCTAAAGCGATTTACAGCCGCTAAAATCCTCTGTAAGTTAAATCCGCACATATTAGGAGAACCAAAAATGACCCTCGCAAAAACTTTTTTTATTGTCGCTACCGCCGGGTTTCTGTCGGCCTGTGAAGAGCCTGTCGCTGTAGAATCCATGCCTGGTGCGGCGGTTATGCGTGGCACGGTGGATGCCTCGCTGGTAAGCGATCCGGCTCTGGCCAGCCGTCTTGACGGGGCCTCGCAGGCCGGCAATTTGATTACCTATGCCTATTATACCGATGTCGTGGGCGAGGTCGCGGTTATTGGCGGGGCGGATGCCCTATGCGGCGGTGCCGGAAAAGCCACGCTGAATGTCGCGGGCGCGGGCTTGAGCCGGACGCAAAAAGAAGGGCGAGGCTATAACATTATGACCTTTGCCTGCCGCAGCTAGGACAGGCTTTCACAGGGCTGGCGCATTGCGCCGGCCTTTTTTGCAGAAAGGCCACAGCACCCGGAAATATATTACCGATACATTACCGGGTTTTGTGGGGCGCATTTGCCCGCAGAAGTATTTGCGAATGACAGGCCAAATAAAAAGATCTGGAGCAAGCTTCAGCTATCCGCCACCGGATGCGCCGGCACATGCCTAGCCCGCGCCAGATAGGGCCGGGAAACATCCGTCAGGGTTACGTCGATACATTCGACCTCCAGCCGGATCATGCCATCGCCCTGAAGGATCAGGCTCAGGGTGCCGGCACCATCCTCCGACGGGGTGAAACCGATCGAGAGCAGGGCGAATATCTGCTCTTTATCGGCCGGGTTCAGCCCCTCTCCGCCTACTTTTAGCGCGCCATCGATCACGAGGGTCGATTGCACCCGCTCAAAGGGCCGCTTTTGCGCCTCGGCGGCGTCTTTATCTTCCCAGCGGAAGCGGTTGAGCAGCATTGCAAAACGGTGCTTTTTTGGTTGCCAGCTGGTCTCGCCATTCTGGCCGACCGCATCCTGAATCAGAGCCGAGATAACCGCCAGATCTTCGGTATTTTCGGCCCGCAGGCGCACGGGCTTTTCCGCGCCATCGCTAAAGCTTGCATCGCTCATGCTTCTTTCTCCCGCACAATATCGGCCCCGCAGGCGCTCAGCTTGCGCACCAGCTGTTCATAGCCGCGATCAAGGTGATATACGCGGCTGACCACGGTTTCGCCTTTGGCCGCCAGCCCTGCCAGAATCAGCGAAACCGAGGCCCGCAGGTCTGTCGCCATCACCGGCGCACCTTTGAGCGCGGACACGCCATTTACCGTGGCATGGCCGCCATGCACCTCGATATCGGCTCCCATGCGGATCAGCTCGGGGGCGTGCATGAAGCGGTTTTCGAATATCTTTTCTTCCAGCACTGAGGTGCCATCAGAGAAGCACAGCAGCGCCATCATTTGCGCTTGCAGGTCTGTCGGGAAGCCGGGGTGGACTTCGGTGACGATATCCACCGGCTTGATCGGCCCGTCACGCGTTACTGTCAGCCCGTTTTCGGTTTCCGAAATCGTCGCGCCTGCCGCCTCCAGCTTGGTGCAAAACGCCTCCAGCAGGTCTCGCCGACCGCCGATCAGCTCCACCTCGCCGCCCGCGATCACCGGCGCGATCATATAGGTGCCAAGCTCGATGCGGTCGGTCACCACGCGGTGGGTGGCCCCGTGCAGTTTTTTAACGCCGTGAATGGTCAGGGTGTGGCTGCCTTCGCCCGATATATTGGCCCCCATGGCGCGCAGGCATTCCGCCAGATCCACAATCTCCGGCTCGCGCGCCACGTTTTTCAGCACCGTTGTGCCTTTGGCCAGCGTGGCGGCCATCAGCAGGTTTTCGGTGGCACCAACAGAGGCAAAGGGCAGCTCGTATTCTGCCCCGATCAGCCCGTTCGGGGCCTTGGCATGCACATAGCCCTCGCGCAGATCCAGCTCGGCCCCCATGGCTTCCAGCCCGCTCAGATGGATATCCACCGGACGCGCGCCAATCGCGCAGCCGCCGGGCAGGGAGCATACGGCCTCGCCATCGCGCGCCAGCATCGGGCCAAGCACCAGAATGGAAGCACGCATTTTGCGCACAATATCATAATGCGCGGTATGGTTGCTGATTTTGGCTGTGCCCAGCACCAGCACGCGGCCCTCTTGCAAGGAAGCCACCTCGCAGCCCAGCGATTCGAGCAGCTCTGTCATGGTGGCGATATCGGAGAGGCGCGGCGCGTTGGTCAGAGTCAGAGGCTCGGCGCAGAGCAGTGCGGCGGGCATCAGGGTGAGGCATGCGTTTTTGGCCCCCGCGATCTCGATGCTGCCATGCAGCGGGGTGCCGCCCTTGACGATAATTTTATCCATGCCTGCTAGTCCTTTTCCTGCACTTTTCGTGCCCGTGCTTGCCCTTTTCGCCGCTGC
>JALSHK010000271.1 GCA_026982275.1 Paracoccaceae bacterium
CATCACCCTGGGGGGGGCTTCGGTCGGGGATTATGATCTGATTGCGCCGATGGCCGAGGAGCTTGGCCTGAGCCTCGATTTTTATAAAATAGCGATGCGTCCGGGCAAGCCTTTGATTGCGGGGCATATTTCAGGTGTTCCGATGTTTGGCCTGCCGGGGAATCCGGTGTCTTCGATGGTGTGTGCGCATGTTTTTTTGCGCCCCGCTGTGGATAAAATGCTGGGGCTGCCGCCGCTGGACCAGGAAGAGCAGACCTATGAGCTGACGGCGGATTTGCCGCCAAACGGGCCGCGGATGCACTATCTGCGTGCCAGCGTGAAAGCAGGCAAATGCACACCGGCGGATTGTCAGGATAGCGCGCTGATTTCGGTGATGTCGAGATCCAACGCGCTGCTGATCCGCCAGCCCGATGCGCCTGCGGCAAAATCCGGCGATATGGTGACTTGTATCTTGTTCTAGTGATATAATTATTGACACAAAGCAAGAACATCCATAGAACGTAAGGAAATGATCTTGCGGAGGTGGACCTATGCTGACCAAAAAACAACTGGATTTGCTAAAATTCATCCATAAGCGGGTGCAGGCAGACGGGGTTTCGCCTTCCTTTGATGAAATGAAAGAGGCGCTGGATTTGCGCTCTAAATCCGGCATTCACCGGCTGATTACCGCCTTGGAAGAGCGCGGTTTTTTGCGGCGCTTGGCGCATCGGGCGCGGGCGATCGAGATTATCAAATTGCCGGATAGCATGGAAAACAGCTTCCAGCCCACGGTGATCGAAGGGGCGCCGCGCAGCTCGGTTGATATCAAAGTCGACGCCTTTGATCTGCCGGTTATGGGCAAGATCGCCGCGGGCACGCCGATTGAAGCGATCCAGCATGCCAGCAGCTCTATCGGGGTGCCGGGGGCGATGCTGAATACCACCGGCAAGCATTATGCGCTGGAGGTCAAAGGGGATTCGATGATCGATGCGGGGATCAACTCCGGCGATATTGTGATCATTCACGAGCAGCCCGATGCCAATAATGGCGATATCGTGGTAGCTTTGGTGGATGATCAGGAGGCGACCTTGAAAAAGCTGAACCGGACAGGCACGGCGATTGAGCTGATTGCGGCAAATCCGGCCTATGAAACACGGGTTTTCACCAAGGATCAGGTGAAAATCCAGGGTAAGCTGGTCGGGCTGATCCGCACCTATAACTAGCCAGCCGATCCGGCCCATGGTCTCTGGCTATTTCCAGGAATAGCGGGGGTGATAATTGGCAGCTGATCTTCAAAGGTAATCGAAAATCCGGCCAGACTTTCGACCTCCGATTTGCCAATAAACACACACGCCCCTTGCGGCCGTCGTAATTGCTTCGGGGCGATCAAAATGGTTTTTATGCCGCAAATATCAACACTCGCCTCTTTGTTCTGATCCAGCAGAATTACCCAGCCATTCGCCAATACCGCTTCCGTTATCCGCTGTTCTGTCTTGAGCCCCTCCCGCAAAAACGAGATTTGCTGACCTTCGGCCTCTCCGTCGTTTTCCAGCCAGATGCCGGCGGCAAAACCATAGGCGGTTTCTTTGTTCAAAACCCGTCTATCCCCTTGCATAACCCCGATAAGTGACGCGTTTTGATTAACCAGCACCATGGGCCTGTCACTCTCGGCCCATAGCATCGCCGCAGCAAAAAACAGCAATACCCCCCAAAGACGCGCCTTTCCCACAAGCAAAAACAGCATGCACCCCGCAAGCCCGATCATTGGCAGCACAAACCACGGTCCGCTGGGCACATAGGTCACCGAGAATTCCAGCGCGGCAAATTTTTCTGCAACCCAAAGCACCCAGCCCACGCCTTTTCCCATCAGCCAGAAAGCCGGCGCGGCCCATCCGAACGGGCTCAAAAACAGCGCAAAAAGCGCAGCAGGCATAATCAGCAAACCCATAAGCGGCACTGTGAGCAAATTCGCCAGCAAGCCATAATTGGAGATCTGGTTGAAATGAAACGCACCAATCGGAGCTGTAGCACCCCCCGCGATTGCCGAAGTAAAAACCAACGCCAGAAGCGAAGCCCCCCATCTTGGCAATCTTGTTTTTGCTGCCTTCCAGCGCGAGGATCTTCGCAGCATTTCAAAGCTGCCCACCAGAGCTGTTGTTGCCGCAAAAGACATCTGGAAGCCCGCTTGCAGCAGGGATTCGGGACGAAACAACAACACAAGCACTGCCGCCAGCCCCACCGCCCGTAGCGTAAAAGCAGGCCTATCCAGCAAAACCGCCAACAAAACCACACTCACCATAATAAAGGCGCGCTGGGTAGCCACGCTTTGGCCCGAGATAAAAAGGTAGGCCAACCCCACCAGAAAAGCCGCCACCGCCCCGATCTTTTTGACCGGCATTCGCAGCGCAAAGCGCGGAAAAAGCGCCAGCCCGTAG
>JALSHK010000272.1 GCA_026982275.1 Paracoccaceae bacterium
GCGCAATCGGTTAACCCTATCCAAAGGCGCGGCGGGGCAATATAGTCGGGCAAAACGAGAGTGCCGATACGATGAGCCAAGCCAGCCCCGTGCGCAAGCGCAAGGTATTTTTTCTGCCGGGATATGACCCGATGCCCGCGCGGCATTATCGCGAGATTTATCGCCGCGAAGCCGCGCTTCAGGCGGGCATATCGGGCTATGAGCTGTCTGTGCAGGCGCTCGGTGGCGAATTTTATGGCTGGAAAACCACCGCCGGAATTGGCGGGGTTACCACCGTCACCGAGATCGAATTTCTGAAATGGAACGATATCGTGCTGGCCTCGATGCAGGCCGGCATTCTGGCCAGTTATTGGCTGCTTTTGCGCACGCTCTGGCTCTATCTGCGCACAGGCGCGCTGTTTGCCCTTTTTCGCCTGCGCCCTGCGCCGATGATCGCGGCGCTGTATCCGGTGGGGATGCTCGGGGGCCAGCTTTTGCTTGCCATTGCGCTTGGCCTTCTGGCGGGCTGGCTGGCGCGCTATGCCCTTGTTTATATGGCGTTGCCATTTATCGAAGGGTGGCCGATGCTTGAAGTGGCCTATCTTGGCATGGCGTTGGTGGTGATTGCTGTGGCGATTGGCATCGCTGTTTTTATACTGGCTTTAAAAGCCTTCAAAGCGCGGGATAATCGCATTTACGCCTATTACCTGCTTTACGTTTATGCCTTTTCCGCGTGGCACGCGGGCGGATACCCCCCTGCCCTGCGCGCCCGCATGCAGAATTTCAAGGCCCGCATTGCGGCCGCCTTGACGCAGGGCAATGACGAAGTGCTGATCGTGGGCCATTCTGTGGGGGCGCATTTGGGCGTGGAATTGCTGGCGGAAATGGAGCGCGAGGGCATGATTGAAGGCAATACCCCGCTATCCCTGCTCACCCTGGGCGAGGTGATCCCGATGATTTCCTATCTGCCCGCCGCGCGGGGGCTGCGCAGGCGCCTGCATGAGCTGGGCGAAAGCACGCGGGTGTTCTGGCTGGATATCACCGCGCCCGGCGATGGCGGCTGCTTTGCACTTTGTGATCCGGTGGCGGTAAGCGGGGTTGGCAAGGGGCCAAAGGTGATCTCTGCCGCCTTTAGCCAAACCCTGAAGCCCGAGACCTTTGCCTCCAGAAAACGCGCCTTTTTCAAGCTGCATTTCCAGTATCTATCGGCCTTTGATCGCCCGGGGATTTATGACTATTTTTCCATCACGGCAGGGCCAAAAACGCTGGAAGCCCGCTTTGGCGCACAGCCTGATTCCCCCTCCAAGCGCACGCAATGTTTCTCAAAATATACGGATATGGCTGATGACTAAACTGCCGGTAAAGCCAGCCTCCCGCCCGGATGGGGTCGGGGTATTCCAGCGTATAAAGCTGTTTCGCCAGGATATTTTCGCCTCCCAGCCCGCCAGGCTTTACAAGGCTTGGATGGCCGAAACCCGCACCCCGTTTTACCGCAGCTTCCTGATTAACCAGCCGGATCTCGTAAAGCGGGTGCTGAAAGAGCGGCCAGAGGATTTCCCGAAATCCCCGGTGATCCATGACACCCTCAAGCATCTTTTGGGCGATAGCGTGTTTGTCACCAATGGCGAGCAATGGAAGCGCCAGCGCCGCATTATCGATCCGGCTTTTGAGGGCGGGCGGCTGCATGAAGCCTTTCCGGCAATGCGCGCGGCGGGGCTGGCCGCGATTGCGCGGCTGGGCGAGGGTGGCGAGATCGAAATGGAATACCAGACCTCGCACCTGACGGCGGATGTGATTTTCCGCACGCTGTTTTCCATGCCGATCGAGGATGATACCGCGACAAAGGTTTTTCAGGCCTTTCGCGACTATCAGCGCACCCAGCCCCTGTGGAATGTGGCGGGGCTGTTGCAGCTTCCGCGCTGGGTGCCGCGCTTTCGCAGCCAAAAATCGGCCCAGGCCGCCGGGGAAATTCGCGGGCTGCTCGAAGGGTTGGTCAATGCGCGGCAAGCCGAGATCGCGGCAGGCACCGCACCCGATGATCTGGCCACCAAGATCATGACCAAATCCGACCCCGAAACCGGCTATATGTTTGGCGCGCAAGAGATGGTGGATCAGGTTGCGATCTTCTTTCTGGCGGGGCATGAAACCTCGGCCTCGGCGCTGAGCTGGGCACTTTATCTGCTGGCCTTTGACCCGGAGGTGCAAGAGCGGCTGGCCGAGGAAGTGGCCGGTTTGGACATGGAAAACATCCAGTTCAAAGATCTGGGCAAACTGCGCTTCACCCGCGCGGTATTTCGCGAAACCCTGCGGCTGTATCCGCCGGTGCCGATGATGGTGCGGCGCGCTGAGCGGGGGGAGGAAATGCGGGGCCGCAAGGTGCCAAAAGGCTCGATGGTGATCCTTTCGCCGTGG
>JALSHK010000273.1 GCA_026982275.1 Paracoccaceae bacterium
CGGCCAGAGCGAGATCACGCTGAATGGGCACGCCCTGCAATGCCGGATCACCACCGAAGACCCGCAGAACAATTTTATCCCCGATTATGGCCGCATCACCGCCTATCGCGGGGCTACGGGTATGGGCATCCGGCTCGATGGCGGCACGGCTTATAGTGGCGCGGTGATCACCCGCTATTATGATAGCCTGCTGGAAAAGGTGACCGCATGGGCCAATACCCCCGAGGCGGCGATTGCGCGCATGGATCGGGCGCTCAGGGAGTTTCGGATCAGAGGCGTTTCGACCAATATCGCCTTTGTGGAAAACCTGCTCAAGCATCCGACCTTTCTGGACAATACCTACACCACCAAATTTATCGACAACACGCCCGGTCTGTTCAACTTCAAAAAACGCCGCGACCGCGCCACCAAGATTCTGACCTATATCGCCGATATCACGGTAAACGGCCATCCAGAGACCGAAGGCCGCGCCAAGCCGCCCGCAAATGCAAAAGCGCCGGTTGCGCCGCAATGGCAGGCTGAAGCGCCCCGCGCCGGCACGCGAAACCTGCTGGAGGAAAAAGGCGCGCAGGCGGTGGCGGACTGGATGCTGGCGCAAAAGCAATTGTTGATTACCGATACCACCATGCGCGACGGCCATCAAAGCCTGCTCGCCACGCGGATGCGCTCGATCGATATGCTGAATGTGGCGGAAAGCTATGCCCGTAACCTGCCGCAGCTTTTCAGCATAGAGGCTTGGGGCGGGGCCACTTTTGATGTGGCGTATCGCTTCTTGCAGGAATGCCCGTGGCAGCGGCTGCGCGATATCCGCGCGCGCATCCCCAATGTGATGACGCAAATGCTTTTGCGCGCCAGCAACGGGGTGGGCTATACGAACTACCCCGATAATGTGGTGCAGAAATTCGTGGCGCAGGCGGCGGATACCGGCGTGGATGTGTTTCGGGTGTTTGACAGCCTGAACTGGGTGGAAAACATGCGCGTGGCGATGGATGCGGTGGTGGATAGTGGCAAGCTTTGCGAAGGGACGATCTGCTATACCGGCGATATCCTCAACCCGGACCGCGCGAAATACGACCTGAAATACTATGTGGCGATGGGCAAGGATCTTCGGGAAGCCGGCGCGCATATTCTGGGGCTGAAAGATATGGCGGGGCTGCTCAAGCCAGCCGCCGCCACCGCGCTGGTGAAGGCGCTGAAAGAGGAGGTCGGCCTGCCGATCCATTTTCACACCCATGATACCAGCGGCATTGCGGGGGCGACCATTCTCGCGGCCTCGGATGCCGGCGTGGATGCGGTGGATGTGGCGATGGATGCGTTTTCGGGTGGCACCAGCCAGCCCTGCCTTGGCTCGGTGGTGGAAGCCCTGCGCAATACCGAACGCGATACCGGCCTTGATATCGGCGTGATCCGCCAGATCTCGGATTACTGGGAGGCCGTGCGCACCCAATATACCGCCTTTGAAAGCGGCTCCCGCGCGCCGGCTTCCGAGGTGTATCTGCACGAAATGCCCGGTGGACAATTCACCAACCTGAAGGCACAGGCGCGCAGCCTTGGCCTTGAGGAGCGCTGGCACGAGGTGGCGCAGGCCTATGCCGATGTGAACCAGATGTTTGGCGATATCGTAAAGGTGACGCCCAGCTCGAAAGTGGTGGGGGATATGGCCTTGATGATGGTTTCGCAAGGGCTGAGCCGCGCCGAGGTGGAAGATCCGGCGGTGGATGTGGCCTTTCCAGACAGCGTGATCGATATGATGCGCGGCAATCTCGGGCAGCCTCCGGGGGGCTTTCCGGCGGATTTCGTGGCCAAAGTGCTGAAGGGCGAGGCCCCCAATACCGAGCGCCCCGGGCTGCATCTGCCCGCTGCCGATCTGGAGGCCGTGCGGGCGCAAGTGTCCAAAGAGCTGGAAGGCTTTGCCGTCGATGACGAGGATCTCTGCGGCTATCTGATGTATCCCAAAGTGTTTCTTGATTATATGGGGCGGCATAGGGCCTATGGTCCCGTGCGCACCCTGCCGACCAAGACTTTTTTCTATGGCATGGAACCCAGCGAGGAGATCAGCGTTGAAATAGACCCCGGTAAAACCCTGGAAATCCGCCTGCAAGCGGTGGGTGCCACAAATGAAGACGGCGACGCGAAGGTGTTTTTCGAGCTGAATGGCCAGCCGCGCAATATCCGTGTGCCGGATCGCAAGGCCGCCGCGACGACGGCCAAGCGGCCCAAGGCCGAGGCCGGCAACCCCGCCCATATCGGCGCGCCGATGCCCGGGTTGATCGCGACGGTCTGTGTTTCTGCGGGGCAGCCGGTGAAAGAGGGCGATATGCTGCTGGCCATCGAGGCGATGAAAATGGAAACCGGCATTCATGCGGATGCGGATGGTG
>JALSHK010000274.1 GCA_026982275.1 Paracoccaceae bacterium
AGCACCGCCCCCGCCCCGAGCGCCGCCTTGGCCACGGCCGCCTTGCGGGTATCAATCGAGAGCGGCCCGAGCCCCTGCCCGTGCAGCGCCTCAATCACCGGCAGCACCCGCCGCATTTCCTCGTCCGCCGCGATATAATCCGCCCCCGGACGGGTGGATTCGCCACCGATATCCAGCAGATCCGCGCCCGAAGCCAGCATCGCCTTCGCCGCCTCCACCTCAACACCCCGATGCGCCCCGCCATCGGAAAAACTATCGGGTGTGAGATTGAGAATGCCCATCACCGAGGGGTGATCCATGGCGATACCGCAGATCGGCGGGCGCGGCGATGTCAGCCGCTGCACCACGTCTTTGGGCAGCTCTAGGGCCGGTATGATCCGCCGCGGGCCGTCGCGCCTGATATACTCGACCTGCGAAAAACGACACATCCCGCCCGCCAAGCGCAGGCCATGGCCCTCGCGCGAAACGATCGGGCGGAAATAATCAGCCATCTTTCCACTTGATCGAACAGCCGATCGAGGGGGTTTGCACCTCCGGGCCATGGCCGGTTCTGGCCACCAGCGCCATAGCCTCGATCATCTCGCGCGGCTCGTCCTCAGGCGAGGGGTTGCGGCCCGAGCCATCCAGCCGCCCGCGAAATTGCAGCTCTCCCGAAGCATTGTAGCCAAAGAAATCGGGGGTGCAAACCGCGCCGTAAGCCTTGGCCACGGCTTGGCTTTCATCATGCAGATAGGGGAAGGTAAAGCCATGCTCATCGGCAAATTTCGCCATATTCTCATAACTGTCTTCGGGGTAGGCCTCGGCATCATTGGCGCAAATCGCCGCCACGCCAAAGCCCATTTCCTGCAAGGCCGCCCCGTCGCGCGCCAGCTTGGAAGCGATGGCAATCACATAGGGGCAATGGTTGCAAATATACATCAAGACCAGGCCCTTTTCACCCATCAGGCTATCGCGGCTATGGCGGTTTCCGTTAGTATCTACCAGATCAAAATCCGGCGCGGGGGCACCAAAATCACAAACAGGGGGCTGGGCGGCCATGGCGGCTCTCCTTTATATTTCGACGATAGCGCCCGCAGGCTTTGCGCGCAGGTTCAGGCCCAGACTATCATCAGGCGCGGCAAAACCAAGCAGCAATAGCTGAAATGCGTCAAACTCCCGCGCCAGCCAGATGGAAAGCCCGACCGCCGAAATATCCTTGGGGTGGGGCACCGCGTCCATCACGATCCGGCTGGGTGCCCAGACCGAAAGCTGCCCGTGCTTCATGGCCCAATCCAGCTCGGTGCGGCTATCCACCACCACGCAGCGCGGATCCTTGCCCGCCAGCACCCATGCGTTTTGCTCCATTGAAAGCAGATCAATCCGGCGCTGCACCAAAGGCGCGCCCGCCTCTGGCGCCGGCTCTTGCGTGGCTTGCACACAAAGGATCGCCGGATGCTCATAGCTGGAAATCACATCCAGCCATGCCTTCAAATCCGGCCCGTGCAGCACCTCGTTGGAGATACAAACCACCAGCGGATGCGGCGCTATATCTTCCACAACCGGCGCAACCTCGCGGATCGGCATAGCCTCGTGGCGCATACGCACGATCTCGACCCCGAGCGTGCCGGGGATGCGATCCAGCTTTTCGATGCGCACAAAAACCCGCACCGCGCGCGCATCTTCAAGGCAGCGCTCCGCCACCCGTTCGGCCAATGTTTCCAGCAGGTTAATACGCTCGGTGGTGAGCTGAAGCTCGATCGCCTCGGTGATGGTATCGTAAGAAATCACCTGATCGACATCATCATCCGCCGCCGCATTATGGCGGCTGACCTCCAGCACCACATTAAAGCGGATGCGCTGCTGCACGCCACGCTCGCTTTGAAAGGCACCGATCTCGACCTCGCGCTCATAGTCGCGCACCGATATCCGGTCCAGCGGTGCGCCGCTAGCCGTGGCGGCCGCGCGCACATTTGGCGCCTCAAAGGCGATGGCTGTCTCGTCCATTTTGTCCACTTCCCGCTGCGTTAACCTGATTTTATCTGCTGAGGCCATATTATCGCCTGATTCGTCAATCACAATGCGCTGATCGCGACCATCAGCCGCTTGACCCCGCCTCACCCCGCGCATAAACTCGCATAAACACACAAGGGCTTAAAATGAACCGCTTCATTTTTCGTAACACGTTTTTATTTCCGTTTTTATTTCTGCTTTCTTTTCTGGCTGCCCCCGCCGCCAGGGCCGCCTGCTCGCCCGCGCTGCAAGGCTCGGCCTATGACCGGCAGATCAATGCCGGGCCGCTGGATCAGAATCTGTTTAACAGCGCAGTGCTGTTTTATACCAATGAAATACGCTGCCGCCGCGGCATTTCTCCGTTTCGATCCGCCAGCGACG
>JALSHK010000275.1 GCA_026982275.1 Paracoccaceae bacterium
TATGCAAGCCGCCAAGGCCTGAATGGTCGTTGTTGCGGCGCAGCAAGCGCCTATATCCTTGGTATCAGAAAATGAAATGAAGGAATGGAAATATGGCATTTGTATCCTTGCCCCGCTCGCAAACTACAGTCGCGGTATCGACGCGGATTGCCGGAATGTTTGCGAATATGAAAACCGCGATACGCAAGCGGCGTATGTATCGCAAGACCATCGAAGAGCTTAGCGCGCTTACGGATCGTGAACTGAACGATCTGGGCCTTTGCCGCTCGATGATCAGCGATGTCGCCCGCACGGCGGTATATAACTAGATTTCAAGAGATTTACCGGGAGGTTCCTCCCACCTGCCGGTAAAAAAATGACGCCGCAAGAGTCCTCCCCTCTTGCGGCGTTATAGGTTTTTGTGGACGGGGTCCCGGCTTTTGCCTCTGGCCGCTAGCGCAGCGCTTGCTGGTTTGCGCCCCGGATCCACACCTCTACACGGCGATTCAGGCTTTTGCCGGCGGTAGAGGTATTACACCCGACCGGCGCGACAGGGCCAAAGCCGAAGGCCAGAATATCCTCCGGCTGAATGCGCCCGATATTGTCCTGAAGCAGCAGGGACTTCACCACACCGGCGCGATTGCGAGACAGGTTCACATTGGCCCCGAAGTTGCCGACAGAGTCGCTAAACCCGATCAATACCAGATTGTTCTGGTCAATAACGCCTTCGCGGATCAGGTTTGAAATCCGTTTGACATCCGCCACCCCGCGCGCGTCCAGCTCGGCCGAACCCGTGACAAAACGAAGAGTTGTCGAAAGGCGGGTAGCGGTGGCCACTTCGGCCAGATAGCTGCGATAGGCATTCAGGGCCTGGGTCCCCATGCCTTCGGCGAGCATGGCGGAAAGCAGGCGCTCCCCTTGCTGGCTCATCGGTTCGCTGTCAATGGCGAGGCCAACAAGCCCTACCGATTCGGCAGCTGCTTGCCCCTGATCCGACACAAGGTAATCAGCCAGGGTTTTCGCCAATGCCGGAATATCCTGGTTCTTGAGGGTGTAGAGGTTCCAGTCCATGGTCAGCGGGTATTCTTCGGTTTGCAATGAAAACGAATTCGGGCTGGAGAACATGTTGCACAGATTACGCGTGCTTGGAATTTTAGTGCCATGGGCCGTGGAACGATAGGAAACCGCAAAGGCGGAAGGATCACTCAGCACCGTTTCCCCGAGATTGTCAAGCACGGTATGGATCATGCCATTGGCGTTTAGTTGCAGGCCGCGCGGGGCCAGGATATCGCGGGCTACGATGCGTGCCAGATTGCTGTTTTCGTCCATGGCGTGAACGGTGATTGGTAAATCAAGCCCGCCGATTTCGGCCCAGTTGGTAATTCGACCCGACAGAATATCCCCCATTTCGGTGATCGAGATCGAGCCTACCGGATTTTCCGGGTTGATATGGGCCACCAGCGCATCCAGTGCGATGGGTGTGCTATCCAGAAGCTCGGCAATATCGGGAGCGGCCAGCCCTGTCACCTGCGCTACGGTCTCGGCTGAAAATGCCTCGCGGGTCAGGGCGAAAGCCGCGGTGTTTGAAAACAGCGCTTCAATCGAATCCACATCATTGGCCGCGACCACGGTGATATCGGCCAGCAAGGCTCCATCATTGCCGCCGATCAGATAGTTTGTATTGCCGTCGCTGGCGATCGAGCGGGTGAGATTCAGGGATTTTTCCCGAACAAAGCGTGTCAGAGCCTCGCCGATAAAGGCTTCGCCCTCATCCGGAGGCGAGGCGATGGTGAATTTGGCCACCACAGGGCCGGTATCGGGGCAGGCTTCGCCTTCGCATTGCACAAATTCGCCGCGAATGGTCAGAAGGCCGACCGAGGTGTTCAGGATATAATTGGTGCCATCAAAATCCTGCAATGTGCCTGTAAAGAATGTGCCGCCTGCGGAGCGAAGCACAACTTCGTTATTGACTTGGGCCACCTGCGTTTCGGCGGGGCAGGCATCGCCATCGCATTGCACGAATTCGCTACGGATGGTCAAAACACCGATCGAGGTTTTCAAAATATAGTTGGTGCCGTCATAGCCCAGAAGCTCGCCGGCAAAAGAAGAGCCATCATTCGAACGCAGGGTTACCTCGGTGCTGTCGGACGGGCAGGCATCGCCGATACAGTCCACTTCGGAGCGCGGCACATTCATTTCGCCGACAATCGTGCGCAACACATAAAAATCCCGATCGCTGGACACAAGCTCTCCGGTGGCTTCGAAATTCTGGTCGAGAGATCGAAGGGTTACTGTGTTGTCTTGCGCAAATGCGGTGCCTGCGGTGATGAAACCGATAGCGACAACGCCCAATCTCAAGATATCTAAAAACTTTTTCATACTA
>JALSHK010000276.1 GCA_026982275.1 Paracoccaceae bacterium
TTGGTGACCCCGGCACGATTCGAACGTGCGACCTATTGATTAGAAGTCAATTGCTCTATCCAGCTGAGCTACGGGGCCGAAATTCAGTGGGTCCAGACCGAGCGACGGTTATAGGAGAAATTCTCTCCATAACCACCCTGACGCACCAGCGGCTGGCGCTTATGGGGAGCAACCACGGTATAATCAAGCCCCGCATTCTGTGCATATGCTTCCGCAGCTTCCCGGGTTTCAAAGCTCAAACGGGTTTGTGATTGCGTGTCATCCGAGCTGGTCCAGCCCATCAAAGGATCAATACCACGCGGGGATTCTGATAGAAATTCCAGCCTCCACGCTTTGGTATTCCCCTGTCCGGATTGCATGGCATTGCGGGCGGGTTGATAGATTCGTGCGGTCATCCGATTGCCTTTTGAAAACTTGGTATCTTATCGCCAATCAGAGGGCCGAGCGCAAGAGAAATTGGGGATTGCAAGGAAGTTACCGGCCCGATGTGAGGGAGCGAGGGGTGGGTGGGTTCGTATCACACCAAGCCGGTAACCGCCACTTGCAAAGCCAATTAACCAAACTACGCCGGACAATACAAGAACAAAATAATCTAAAAGTTGCTTTATATCTGTAAAAAGCTACCTTAAGTATTAACCAATTATTAAGACATTCGACAAGCCCTTGAAAAGAAGCCGGAATATTAATTTCGATTTCCCTCGCGCGAGAACAGAATGAGGCCATTCCAGAATGTGACAACAATATCAGGAGGCAAAATGACAATCCGGCACCGCCTGGCCGCCGCATTGGCGCTTGGCGTCATCCTCGGTTTCGGCCCGGAAATGCAGTTTTACGTTACGGCTGAAAGCACGATCGGCATTTTTTATATCCCGCGCATATGGGTTTTTATAGCGCCACCACATGGCTTTGCTCCGGGCAGGCAACGATACCGGAATATCGAAAGCAACTGGCCCATCGCCTTGCTTTTAGCGGCCGTTGCCTTAGGTATATACCTGTTCGCCATCATTACCGCTGTGAGGAATTCTGTATGACCACCGCCGCCACGCGCCCCAAGCTAGAGGGCGGGAAACGCCTCGTTTTGCACACCGGATTCGAGCCGGCTGGCGATCAGCCCGCCGCGATCAAACAGCTGGTGGATGGTATCAATGCCGGCGAGCGCAATCAGGTGTTGCTAGGGGCCACAGGCACCGGAAAAACCTTCACCATGGCCAAAATTATCGAGGCCACCCAACGTCCGGCAATTATTCTGGCCCCAAACAAAACCCTTGCGGCACAGCTTTATGGCGAAATGAAGGGATTTTTTCCGGAAAACGCGGTGGAATATTTTGTCAGCTTTTATGATTATTACCAGCCCGAGGCCTATGTGCCGCGATCGGATACCTTCATCGAAAAGGAAAGCCAGATCAACGAGCAAATCGACCGTATGCGCCACGCCGCCACCCGCGCCCTTCTGGAACGGGATGATGTGATCATCGTCGCCTCGGTGAGCTGCATCTATGGCATCGGCTCGGTGGAAACCTATGGCGAAATGACCCAGGACCTGATTGTGGGCGAAGAGTATGACCAGCGCCAAATCATGCAGGAGCTGATCGCCCAGCAATACAAGCGCAACGACCAAGCCTTCCAGCGCGGCAGCTTTCGGGTGCGGGGAGACAGCCTTGAACTCTGGCCCGCGCACCTCGATGATCGCGGCTGGCAGTTTTCGTTTTTTGGCGACGAGCTGGAGCGCATCACCGAGTTTGATACCCTGACGGCGGAAAAAACCGGCACGCTGGAAAAGGTGCGTATTTATGCGAACTCGCACTATGTAACCCCGCGCCCGACGCTCAATCAGGCCATGATCAAGATCAAGCAGGAACTGCGCCTGCAGCTCGATAAATTCGTTGGCGAGGGCAAGCTGCTAGAGGCGCAGCGCCTTGAGCAGCGCACCAATTTTGATCTTGAGATGATGGACGCGGCGGGCTTTTGCAACGGCATTGAGAACTACTCCCGCTATCTGACCGGCCGCGCCCCCGGCGAGCCACCCCCCACCCTGTTTGAGTATATTCCCGATAATGCGATTGTGTTTGCCGATGAAAGCCACGTAAGCGTGCCACAAATCGGCGGCATGTATAAGGGGGACTTCCGCAGAAAATCCACGCTGGCCGAGCACGGCTTCCGCCTGCCTTCCTGCATGGATAACCGCCCGCTGAAATTCGAGGAATGGGACGCTATGCGTCCGCGCTCGGTCTTCGTATCCGCCACCCCGCAAAAGTGGGAGCTGGAACAATCCGGCGGGGTGTTTGCCGAGCAGATCATCCGGCCCACGGGTTTGCTTGATCCGGAAATCGAGAGCCGCCCTG
>JALSHK010000277.1 GCA_026982275.1 Paracoccaceae bacterium
CACGATAGACAGACGCCATCTGGCCGATCATCAAACCAGAGGCGTTGACACATCGCTAGGGGCCAGAATATGATCCTGCTTTTGATCGGCGCCATAACGCGCCAACCTGCATATTCCTTTTGGAAGCCCCTCGCGTCCGGGATTATTGGCGCGGGGCAGGCAGGCTTGTTTCCGGCGGACACACCTGCGGGTCCGTTTTGAAGAACGAAAACCCGAAAGGCAATCCATGGCCGAAAAACTGCTGAAATCATTTCTGTTTCTACTATCCGGTTATTTTTTCCTGATCTCGGGGGCGCATATGGTCGGGGTGAAAGTCCCGCTGCTATTTGTATATTTCGATGTGCCTTCATACGCGTATCAAGACCGCATCATCTCGTTTTTTGCCTTTGGATGGGGGGTATTTCTGGCCACTGCCGCGCGCGATCCGATGGGCAACAGGCCGCTCGTTCAAGCCGTGATCATCGCCGGGCTGGTGGCCATAATATGGCTCGCGATCAACAACCTGGTCACCGATTTTAGCGGGCTGCAAGCCGGGCTTAGACTTTGGGCCTATTGGGCGCAAACCGGCATATTGGCGCTGATTGTGCTTTGCCTTTTCCTGCTCTACAAGCGCAGCATCAGCTGACAGGAGCCAACATGCGCGCGATGCAAATCCACAGTCTCGGCCAGGCCATGGAAATGGTGGACATCCCCCGACCCGCTCCCGCCAAGGGCGAGGTGTTGGTGCGGGTGCTGGCCTGTGGCATCAATTTTGGCGACACTCTGATTGTGGAGGGGCGCTATCAGGAGAAATTCGATTTGCCCTTCACGCCCGGCATGGAGATCTGCGGTATAGTAGAGGCGCTTGGCGAAGGTGTGGATAGCCCTGCCATCGGCACCCGCATCGGGGCTTATGGCGGCGCGGGGGGGCTGGCGGAATATACCTGCATTTCAGCAGACCGCTGCGTGGAGGTGCCTGCGGATATGGGTCATGAGGCGGTTGCGGCCTTTCTGGTGGCTTATGGCACCAGCCACCTTGCGCTTGAGCGGGCGGCGCTAAAAAAGGGCGAAACGCTATTGGTGCTGGGCGCTTCGGGCGGCGTGGGGCTTACGGCGGTGGAGCTGGGCAAGCTGATGGGCGCAACAGTGATTGCCGTGGCGCGCTCGGATGAAAAGCTGGCGATCTGCAAGGCGGCGGGCGCGGATCATCTGATCCATAGTGAAAGAGATGACATCCGCACAATGGTAAAATCGCTCGGGGGGGCCGATGTGGTTTATGATCCGGTGGGCGGCGCGCAATTCAAAGCGGCGCTGCGGGCCTGCAATCCGCTGGCGCGCATTCTGCCGCTGGGATTTGCCTCGGGGGATATTCCGCAAATTCCGGCCAATATCCTGCTGGTGAAGAATATCACCGTGATCGGTTATTACTGGGGCGGATATACGGTTTTCGCGCCCGAAAAACTCACCAACAGCTTCAAAGCGTTATTCAGGATTTATAAAACAGGAGGGCTGAAGCCGCATATCAGCCATATTTTGCCGCTAGAACAGGCCAATGAAGCGCTTGAACTGCTGAAAAGCCGCAAATCCACAGGCAAGGTCGTGGTAACCCTGTAGCCCGCAGCGAAACGCAGCGTTTCAGCCCGGCGCGCATACCAGCTTGCCGCACACACAGCCTGTCCGCGCCGCAACCGAGCGCAGCGAGGCGCGGGCCGGAGGCTCCAGAAAGCGCCAGTCAATCACCCTCCGCTCCGGTTTTTGCTTTGCAAAAATCCTCGCGTTTGGGCCATGGCCTCGCTTCGCTCGGCGGGGGATTGCCGCTATACCACCTCTGAAAGCATCACGTTGCTCTCGATCTCGCCAACCCCGGGCAGGGTCATGATCCTTCGGCGCAAAATGCGCTCGAAATCGCTGATATCCTCGGCCACGACCTTCAGGCGATAATCGTAGATCCCCAGCACATGCTGCACCAGTTGCACCTCTGGGATCGCACAAACCGCGCGCTCGAAATCCTCAAGGCTGACCCGCCCCTTCGCCGCCAGCTTGACCCCGAGATAAACCACCACATCAAACCCCAGCGCCGCCTTGTTCAGCCGCACCCGCCGGCCCAGAATCACCCCACCCTCCTCAAGCCGCCTGACGCGCCGCCATGCCGAAGGCTGGGTCAGCCCCACGAGCCGCCCTACCTCGCCCGCATTCAGGCTGCCGTCTTTTTTCAGCGCCGCAAGGATCGCGTGGTCTTTTTCGTCCAGCTCCATCATATCGGCAGCGCCTCGGTGTTTTTCACTTCAGAAATCAACATCAGCGCCTCCACGTCGTTAATATGGGGCAGCGCCAAAATCCGCGCCTTATATAT
>JALSHK010000278.1 GCA_026982275.1 Paracoccaceae bacterium
AGCCTTTGCAAGCCCGCTTGGGAACCGCGATTATCCACGATCCCTAAAAGGAGATCGCAACACCGGCCCGGATATAAGGCACCCCGACCGGGCCGAAAACCGGCGTGATCGATGCGGCGGTATTATTCGGGTTTATGGTGTTTTCCAGCCCTGTGAACAGATTTCCGTAATTCACAAAGCTTGCCTTGCAGGTAAAGCCCAGGCTTTCGGTTTTGACATAGCCAGCTGCAATTTGTTTGAAATGCTCCGGCTGACGGTGGTCCTGATTTCGGCCCCGCCTTGGCATTGGTCGAATTTCCGGTAAGGGTAGTGGGTGGCAGGATGATCCGCGAGTCTCCTGATTTCATAATCATTATCCAATCGTAAATGTAACTTTGGTAAGCCCATTCAAACCCCGCGCCATAGACAACATTATCCGGCGGTTGTTTCAGCCCTTTTTTCCGGATATAAGCGAAGAAATAGCAGCGAGGCCACCCCATGCTCCAGCAGCGTCATCTTCTCGGCATCCAAGGGCTTTCCAAGGCCGGGATCACCAGTATTCTGGACCTAGCGGAGCAATACGCCACACAAAACCGTTCCAGCCAGAAGCATTCAGCCGCGTTGAGCGGCATGACGCAGGTGAATATGTTTTTCGAGGCTTCCACCCGCACGCAGAGCAGCTTCGAGATCGCCGGAAAGCGGTTGGGTGCGGATGTGATGAATATGCAGATGGCTGCCAGCTCGATCACCAAGGGGGAAACCCTGATCGACACGGCAATGACCCTGAATGCCATGCACCCCGATCTTCTGGTGGTGCGCCACCCCCATTCCGGCGCGGTGGCCCTGTTGGCGGAAAAGGTGAATTGCGCGGTGCTGAATGCTGGCGACGGGCGGCACGAACATCCCACACAAGCCTTGCTCGATGCGCTTACGATCCGCCGCGCCAAGGGGCGTCTGCATCGCCTGACGATCGCGATTTGCGGCGATATTGCCCATTCCCGTGTGGCGCGCTCCAACCTTTTGCTGCTGGGCAAAATGGAAAATCGCCTGCGGCTTGTTGGCCCGCGCACCCTGATGCCCGGCGGCATTGCCGAGCTGGGGGTGGAGGTGACGGACGATATGGAGGCGGGCCTGAAAGGGGCCGATGTGGTGATGATGCTGCGCCTTCAGCGCGAGCGCATGGATGGCGGGTTTATCCCTTCCGAGCGCGAATATTACCACCGCTGGGGGCTGGATGCTGCCAAGCTGGCCCATGCCAAGCCCGATGCCATCGTTATGCATCCCGGCCCGATGAACCGGGGCGTGGAAATAGACGGTGTGCTGGCCGATGATATCAACCGCTCGGTTATACAAGAGCAGGTGGAAATGGGCGTGGCGGTGCGCATGGCGGCGATGGACCTGCTGGCGCGGGGGCTGCGGGCGCGGCCTTCAGGCGTTTATGTCTGAGCGGGTTCGTATCGAGGAGGGGGGCACCATATGAAGATACTTGAAACCATACCCGAAGACGAGGTTTTTCGCTGGCAGGGCGCGCCGGATCTTGAAAGCCTGCCAAAACAGCAACGCACCCGCAGCGATATGGTGATGCTGGTCATGGTGACCGCCATATTCGGCTTTATACTGGTGACCTTGAGCGGGCAGCTGACCGGTTCGTGGCTGGGCTATGGAATATGGATCGTGATTGCGGCCACATTGGGGGCCATGCTGTGGTTTTTTATGGGAGGGCGGCATCGGCTTGATCTGATACGGCTTGGGAGAAGCTCCTATGCGCTGGGGGCACGGCATATGTATGTGATGATCAAGCGCCCCGGAAAAAACCCGAAAATATGGCAATGTCTAGTGACCGCGGACGATCGCATTACCTATAACGGAAAAGAGCCGGGCCTGGTCGCGCTGTTTCCGCCCAAGGTAGACCGCGAAACCTTGCGGACTTCGTATTACAGCCGGTTCGAGCATATCCATGAAGCCGCCAGAGTCTATGCGCTGCTGCTTGATATGCAAAAAGAAAGCGCGGCGCGGGTGGCGGCCAGAAGCTAGGCCGCTGCCCCTCTGGCCTTTAGCCGCCATGTTTTGATACTGGCCGCGAATTGCAGCACCATGACGCTGACAACCAGCCCGACAAACGGCCAGCGGAACCAGTTCGGCTCGGGCGTAGAGCGGTGATAATCCAGAAAATGCATAAACAGGAAATATCCGGTATGCAGCACGATGATCCACCACATGATATAGGTGCCCTGCTGCACGTGCTTCCAGACCGATGCCCCAAGCCAGCGCTGGCTGCGGTCATTCGAGGTCAGCGCCAGCACCAGCGCATAGATCAGCGCCGCTATACCGAGGATATTGGCAAAGCCCAGA
>JALSHK010000279.1 GCA_026982275.1 Paracoccaceae bacterium
GGCCGGATGCCATGCGCATCGCCCTGAAGCGCAAAACCCTGATAGAGGCGCTGACCGGCCCCGATGCCGATGAAGAAATGCGCCTCACAAGGCTCGATGCGGCTTTGCTGCGCAAAGACCCCGCCGCACTGGGCAATGCCGCCAAGGCGGTCGGGTTTTTTCCGGGGCTTCGGGTGGTGCATGTGGAATCCGCCACCGATACCACCAGCAAAGCGGTGAAATTCGCGCTGGAAGACTGGCAGCCCGGCGATGCGGTGATCGTGATTACGGCGGGCCAGCTCAATGCCCGCTCCAGCCTGCGAAAGCTCATTGAAGGCGGGCGAAATTCCGTCGCGATCGGCATTTATAATGATCCGCCCTCGCGCGAGGAGATCGAGGCGCAGCTTGCCAGCAAGGGCCTAAGCAACATCCCCCCCGATGCGATGCGCGATATCCAGACCCTCGCGCGCGAGCTGGATCCGGGGGATTTCTCCCAAACCCTGGAGAAGCTTTCGCTATATAAGCTGAATGACCCCGCCCCCGTATCCCCGCAAGACCTGCTGGAATGCACCCCCGCCAGCCATGAAGCGGGGCTGGACGAGCTGGTGCGCCATATGGCCGAGGGCCGCGCGGGCGAGATCGGCCCGCATATGGCGCGGCTGGCCTCGCAAGGCACTAATCCCACCACCCTGACCATCACCGCCACCCGCCATTTTCGCCAGCTGCATGCAGCAGCGGCCAGCGCGCAAGGCATTGATCAGGCGCTTGGCCGGATGCGGCCGCCGGTTTTCGGGCCGAGGCGGGACCAGATGGCGCGTCAGGCCCGGAATTGGGGCTTGCAACGGCTCGAATCCGCGCTCGGCATGCTGATGGAAACCGATCTCGGCCTGCGCTCCAGCAAACCGCTACCTGCCATGGCTTTTGCCGAGCGCGCTTTTATCCGCATCGCCATGATGCACCCACGCTAGGAGAATATCATGTATCAGGTCATCGGCACCGCCCGCTCCCGCGCTATGCGGGTATTCTGGATGTTGGAGGAGCTGGAGCAGGAATACGAAATCCTTGAAGCCGGACCGCGGAGCGAAGCCATTCAGAAGGTTAATCCGTCAGGCAAGGTTCCGGCGCTAATCGTGGATGGCAAAGCGATATTTGACTCCGTGGCCATTATGCAATTTCTGGCCGACCGGCATAACGGTCTCACCTATCCCTGCGGCAGCCTTGAGCGTGCCGAGCAAGACAGCTTTATGCATTTCGCCAATGACGAGATGGACGCGGTGCTTTGGGTCGCGACCAAACACACGTTTTATTACCCCGAGGCGCTGCGGGTGCCGGGTATCCGCGCCTCGGCCGAATGGGATTTTGCGCGGGCAATGGCTACGCTGGAAGCACGGCTGGGCGATAATGAATTTGTGATGGGCGATAAAATTACGGTGCCGGACCTGCTGATCAGCCATTGCGCGGGCTGGGCTTTGGGCGCAAAATTCGAGCTGCCAAAGGGAAAGCTGGGCGATTATTTCAAGCGCCTGCGCGCGCGGCCTGCCATGAAGCGCGCCTTGGCCAAGGCCAGCGCCCATACCCAAGGCTAGCCCTTTTGCGCGGCAATCAGAAATTCCTGATTGCCGTGCTGGCCCAGAATCGGGCTTTCAGCCTCGTTCAGCACACGCCAGCCTTCGGCTTCTAAAAACGCCCGCACCGCTGCTCGCGCCTGCTGCTTGGCACTGTCATTTTGCACAATGCCGTTTTTGCCGATCTGCGCCCGCCCCACCTCGAATTGCGGCTTGATCAGCCCGATAAATATCGCATTGGGCAAGGCCAGCGCCAGTGGCCCGGGCATTGCCTTGATCAGGCTGATAAAAGACACATCGGTCACGATAAAGCGGACCGGCGGCACCGCCCCTTCGGGGATGGATTTGGCGTTTATCCCTTCAAGATTAACCACGCGGGGATCCGCCAGCAGCTTGGGGTGTAGCTGCCCATGCCCTACATCCAGCGCAAAAACCCTTTTCGCCCCCGCCGCCAGCAATACCTGCGTAAACCCCCCTGTCGAGGCCCCGACATCCAGCGCCAACGCCCCCGCAGGCGACAGGCCAAAAACCTTTAGCGCATGGGCGAGCTTCAGCGCCGCGCGCGACACATAGGGATTGGGGTTTTCCGTCAGGTCCAGCGCCTCATCCACCACCTTTTGCGAAGGCTTTTTGGCGGGCTTCCCGGCCACCCGCACCACGCCGGCCTTGATCAGCTCTTGCGCGCGGGCGCGGCTATCGGCCAGCCGCGCCGCCACCATGGCCTGATCAAGGCGCATGGTCGGCCTTTATCTGGTCAGAGGTTTTGCGCGATCCATCATGGCTCCAG
>JALSHK010000280.1 GCA_026982275.1 Paracoccaceae bacterium
CAGCTCTCCAGCGTCATGATCTGGAACAGGGTATAAAGGCTCTCGCCGATGGTGCCGAACCATTGCGGGAAGGCTTCTTTATAAAGCATCGTCGCCATGACGGCGAAGATATAATACACAATAAATAACAGGATAATCACTGCCCCCATGCCCGGTAGCGCCTCCAGCAGCGCCCTGATCACCGAGCGCAATTGCGGCACCACCGACAATATCCGCATCGCGCGGATCACCCGAAGCGCGCGCAAAACCGAAAGATTGGCCGTGGTTGGCAGCAGGCCGACCGAGACAATCGTAAGATCAAACAGGTTCCACGGTGATTTGAAAAACCGTGGCCCGAAAGCATAGATCTTGATCGTCATCTCCGCGACAAATATCCACAAAACCACATTATCAAACGCAGAAAGCCCCGGCCCGATCGCCGCGCTCACGCTGTCAGAGGTGCTAAGGCCCAAGGTCAGCGCATTCACCACAATCAGCCCGAGAATGGAATACCGGATGCGCGGGCTTTCAATCCACTGCGCCAGTTTCCAGCGAAAGCTGCCTTTGGCTGCGTTGGTTATTTCCGCCATGCGTTCCTCCGCTTTTTTATCGGCACTCATTTGCACCGGGGGCGCTTGCCGCCCCCGGTCAAAACTCATGATAACGCTTTGGAAATCTTCTTGGCCGAAGTGGCCAGAGCCTTCGCGGCCCCAAGAAGGAAACCTGCCAAAGCCTCATGATCTTGTGCGAATTTAAGCGCCCCGGCTACCTTGCCGCCATCAAACTCGCCGGTTTTGGCCAAATTCTCCAATTGTTCGTTGGCTTTTGCCTTCAGCGCGTTGAACTCCTTTTGCTTATTCTGGAATTTCTCCAGCTTGTGCTTGGTGCGCCCGGCAATTTCCTTTGATTTCTTGGCTTCCGCCGAAAGCGCCCCGTTGGGATGGCTTGCCATTTTAGCCCAGTTTTCCTCGGCTTCGTTTGCCTTTACTATCAGATGCATGTTTTCCTTGCGCATGATCAGCATGCGCGCCTCAGCCGCCGCCAAGTGCTTTTTCAACGATTTGGCATGTGCCTTGGTCCCATTGAGCAGCAGCTTCGCTTTTTCCTTTGGCCCGAGTTTGCGATATTTTTTTGCCTCTTTCTTTTTGATCTCGTAGGCAACGGCTTTTTCGATCTCTTTCAGGTCTTTTTCAATTTTATCCAGGAATTTGTTATAAGTATCATATTCCTTTTTGATTGTCTTGGCGGATGAATATATCGCGCCTGCTCCGGTTGCGATTGCCGCCCCTATCACGACCGCCGCCGCACCGCCGGTTAACACAGTTGCGGCAATCGAAACCCCGGCCACCGCCAGCACGATCAGCACCAACGCCACCACTTTCAATATCGTGCCTATCTTTTTGCGGTTAATCTTTTTCTTGAGCTTTTTCTCCATATAATCGTAGCATTTTTCGAGCGCTTCTTCAGCCAGCTTCGGCACTTCGATTTCGCGCCAGATCTTCACACCCTGCTCGATCATCTTATTGGCGGTTTCCAGAAACTTCTTCATATCCGAAGGCGGCTTTTTATCGATCGCCTTTTCCGTCGCGTCCATAGCGCTTTTTATCGATTTCTCGCGTTTTTTTGCCAATTTTTTGAAGCCGTCATCAAACAGTTTTTTGAAAGCTTTCACCAGCAATGCGGTCTCCTCGGGGGATTCCCCCTCGGGAATTGTATGGATCACTTCATACTTGCATTCCGGCTTGGCAAACATCTTGCCTTTATAGCCGATATCCAGACTGCCACTTGTTTTAACAGTTGCCATTTCATTCTCTCCTTATCGTTTCTAAAATTTATGTTTATTGGAATTGATAGGAAAACTCCCCATCTTCAACGCTGACATTCACAGCGTTAATCTCCTTGCCCTCCATCATCCGGCGCAAAAACTCGCCCGAGATTTCCGGCAGCATTGAATTGGTCAGGATGGAATCAATCATTCGCCCGCCGCTTTCCAGCTCTTGGCAGCGATCCACGATGGTATCGATCACGCTGTCGTCAAACGAGAGCGGCACGCCGTGGCTTTCCTGCACGCGCTTCACGATGCGATTCAGCTGCAAGCGGGTGATCTGGCCGATCATATCCGGGGATAGCGGATAATAGGGGATGGTCACAATCCTCCCCAAAAGCGCGGCGGGAAACACCTTGAGCAACGGCTCGCGCATGGCTGTGGCAATGCCCTCCGGCTCGGGCATCAGATCAGGATCCTCGCACATATCCATAATCAGCTCGGAGCCGACATTGGAGGTCAGCAAGATCAGCGTGTTCTTAAAGTCAATCGAGCGGCCCTCGCCGTCTTCCATGATGCCCTTG
>JALSHK010000281.1 GCA_026982275.1 Paracoccaceae bacterium
GGTGGCGCTGAGTCTCGGGTTTTTCGGGTTATCCTATGCGCTTACGGGTGATGCCGAGCGGCTGCAAGGCCAGCTGGCCACCCTTGGCGCGCCCACCCCGATCGAGCTGAAGCGCCGCGCTCCACCCCCTCCCCCGCCGCCGCCCGCGCCTGAGGTGGAAGAGCGGCTCGATGCGGTAAGCGGCTTTCTGGAGGCGGAAATCGCCGAGGGCATCGTGACGGTATTCGAGCAGGGCAACACGCTGGTTATCCGAATTGCGGGAGCCGAGATGTTTGGCCCGGGCAGCGATGTATTGCAGCCGGGATACCCCGAGCGGCTGGCACGGGTGGCGGCAGCGCTGAATGATCAGCCCGGCAGCATTATTGTGGCCGGTCATTCCGACAGCATCCCGATTTCGACCGCTAAATTCCCGAATAATCAGGTATTATCGCTTCATCGGGCCGAGGCGGTGATGGCCTCGATTGCGAAGGTGCTGGAGGACCCTGCCCGCATGACCGCCGAGGGGCGGGCCGAAAGAGAGCCGATTGCCGATAACGGCACCCGGGCCGGACGGGCGCAAAACCGCCGCGTTGAAGTGATATTGGTGAAATAAGGAAGTGTAATGGTTCGAATTTTACGCAACATCTTCAAGTCTCTGGCCTTTGCGCTTTTGTTTATGGCGCTGGCGCTTTCCTTGGCGATCTGGTTTTTCGGCCCGCTTCTGGCGCTGGGGGAATGGCAGCCATTTGGCACGATGTTCAGCCGGATTGGCTGGATCATCGGGCTATGGGCAGGGGCGTTTCTTATCCTGCTGCTACGCTGGTTTTTCCGGCGTCGGCGCGAAAAGAAAATGGGCGACGAGATGGTCGCCGAGGATGAGGATGAAAGCGATGGTGCGGTCAAGGCCGAGCTGAAGGAAATGCGGGCGCGCATGAAAGACGCGCTCAAAACCCTGCGCAAATCCAAGCTGGGCGGCCGCAGTATTTATCAGCTGCCATGGTATATTATCATCGGCCCGCCGGGCGCGGGCAAAACCACGGCGATCGTGAATTCCGGCCTGAAATTCCCGCTGGCAGACAAGCTGGGCATGAAGGCGCTGGGCGGCGTGGGCGGCACGCGAAATTGCGATTGGTGGTTTACCAACGAGGCGGTGCTGATCGATACCGCAGGCCGCTATACCACGCAGGATAGCGACGAAGAGGCCGATAGCAAAGCATGGGAAGGCTTTCTGGCCATGCTGCGCAAATTCCGCAAACGCCAGCCGATCAATGGTGCGATTGTGGCGATTTCGCTCTCCGATCTTTCGATGCAGGATGCGGCGGCGCGCCAGCGCCATGCGGATTCGATCCGCCTGCGCCTGAAAGAATTGCGTGATAAGCTCGGGGTGCGGTTTCCGGTTTATATCCTGTTTACCAAGGCGGATCTGATCGCGGGGTTTTCGGAGTTTTTCGAGAATCTCAGCCGCGAGGACCGCGAGCAGGTCTGGGGTTTTACCTATAAGCTGAAAAAGGGCAAAAAATCCGCCGAGCCGATGCAGGCGTTTGACGAGCAATTCGCCGCCATTCTGAACCAGATCAACAACCTGTCGCTGGAGCGGCTGCAACAGGAAATGGACCCGCAACGCCGCGGGCTGATCTCGGGCTTTGCCCAGCAAATCGCCTCGCTGCAATCCGTGGCGCGGGATTTCCTGAACGAGGTTTTTCAGGAGGATAAATTCTCCGAGCGCCAGCTTTTGCGCGGGGTTTATTTCACCTCCGGCACGCAAGAAGGCACCCCGATTGACCGGCTGATGATGGGCATGGCCCGCACTTTCGGCATCGGGCGGCAGGCGATCGGCACCGGCACGGGGCAGGCGAAAAGCTACTTCCTCAAGCGGCTGATGGACGGGGTGATTTTCAAGGAGGCGGGGCTGGTTTCGGCGGATGACAAGGTGGCGCGGCGCTATAAATGGTTTGTGCGCCTGTCGGTCACTTCGGCAATTTTGGTGGCGGCGGCGATCGGCACGCTTTGGGGCTTCAGCTTTGTGGGCAACAAGGCGCTGATTGCCACCGCCACCGAGCGCACAGAGCTATATGACCAGCTGGCGAAAAACGTGCCGCTTTCGGAAATAGATGATGTGGATCTGACACAGGTTCTGGCCCCGCTGAACCTGCTGCGCGAAATTCCGGGCAATCCGGCGGGCGGCAAATCTGATGCCCCACGCGAGCTGACCTACGGGCTTTATCAGGGCGAATATGTCGGCAATGAAGCGATGCTGACCTACCGCACGGCGCTGAACCAGATGATGCTGCCCCGGCTTCTGCTAAAGCTGGAGCGGCAGATGCAGGCCAATCTCA
>JALSHK010000282.1 GCA_026982275.1 Paracoccaceae bacterium
GATACCGGATCTGTGGTGGCGGTTTTGGTCAGGTTCGAGCCGGTGAGATCGGCCGAGCCGCCAATGGTAATATCTGTGGTGGCGTTGATGATCTCAAGCGCCATCTGGCTGGCCTTGCGGGTGGCGACCTTGGGCGCATCGGCGCTCAGGCCTTTGCGGTATTCGGTCAGCGCGGTATTGAGCGCTGCCAGATCAGGCCCTGCCAGTGCCGCGCGGAAAGCTTTCGCATGGCTCGAGCCTTCCAGGCGCGCGGCCCATTCCCCTTGCGCTTTGTTGCCCTTGGCCGCGATGGCTTCCCATGCGGCTTTGATGTCGGAGGGGATGGTGAAGGGGGCGTGCGGCCAGCTCAGAACCTTGCGGGCGGCGGCGATTTCCTCTTCTCCCAATGGCGCGCCGTGGGTGGCGGCGGTGCCTTGCTTGTTGGGCGCACCAAAACCGATAATGGTTTTGCAGGCAATGAAGCTCGGGCGTGGATCGGCCTTGGCCGCCTCGATCGCCCTGGCAACGGCTTCTTTATCATGGCCATCCACTGCAATCGTGTGCCATTTGGCGGCGTCAAAACGCTTCATCTGGTCGGTGCCGGTGGAAAGCGCGGTATCGCCATCGATGCAGATCGAATTGTCGTCCCACATCACGATCATTTTTCCTAAGCCTAAATTTCCAGCAAAATCAATAGCCTCGTGGGAAATGCCCTCCATCAGGCAACCATCACCCACAATCACATAGGTGTGGTGGTCCACCAGCGCATCGCCAAAGCGGGCATTTTGCATGCGCTCGGCCAGGGCCATGCCCACGGCGGTGGCAATGCCGGAGCCTAGCGGGCCGGTGGTGGTCTCAATCCCTTTTGCGTGGCCATATTCCGGGTGGCCCGCCGTGCGCGCGCCCATCTGGCGGAAATTGCTGATCTGCTCCATTGGCATATCATCATAGCCCAGCAGATGATGTATGGAATAGAGCAGCATCGAGCCATGGCCCGCCGACAAAACGAAGCGGTCACGATCGGCCCAATCGGGGTTGGCGGGGTCGATTTTCATGAAACGGTTGAAAAGCACGGTGGCAACATCGGCCATGCCCATCGGCATGCCGGGATGGCCGGAATTTGCTTTTTGGATTGCATCCATGCTGAGCGCACGGATGGCATTTGCCATATTGTTTTCCATAATTAAGCCCTTTTCGCGTTATCGGCCAGCCGCAGGATCAGCGGGGTCAGGATCAGTTGCATCGCGAGGTCCATCTTGCCGCCAGGCACCACGATGGAATTGGCGCGGCTCATCCAGCTGCCGTCTATCATGGCCGTCAGATATTGGAAATCGATGCCGCGCGGGTTCTTGAACCGGATCACCACAAGGCTCTCGTCAGGCGTGGGAATGGAGCGCGAGATGAACGGATTGGAGGTATCCACCACCGGCACGCGCTGGAAGTTGATGTCGGTCTGGGAGAATTGCGGGGTGATGCATTTCACATAGGCATCCATCCGGCGCAGGATCACATCGGTGATCGCCTCGGTGGAATAGCCGCGCTGGTCGCGATCCCGGTGCATTTTCTGGATCCACTCCAGATTGATTACCGGCACCACGCCGATTTTCAGATCGGCATATTTTGGTAGATCAACCTCGTCGTTTTTCACCGCGCCGTGCAGGCCCTCGTAAAACAGCATGTCGGTGCCGGTCTCGAATTCGGCCCATGGGGTGAAGGTGCCGGATTCGCCGCCAAAACGTTTGCCCTCTTCATCATTGTGGATGTAATGGCGGGTTTTGCCATTGCCGGTTTCACCATATTCGCGAAACACACGCTCCAGCTCGACCAGCTCGTTGGCCTCATAGGAAAAATGGCTGAAAGAATGGTCTCCCGCCGCGATTCGCCTTTCAAATTCGGCCTTCATCGCCGCACGGTCAAATGCATGGAAGGCGTCGCCCTCGATGCTGACAGCTTTGATGCCTTCGCGGCGAAAAATCTGGTCAAAGGTGTTTTTAACCGTGGAAGTGCCTGCGCCGGAAGAGCCAGTCACAGAAATAATCGGATGTTTGGTGCTCATTTTCTTGATCCTTAGGCGTTAAACAGGCCGCGTTTGCTAAAGAGCGGCGACATTTCGTTGTCGGGGAGGTCGTGATAGGCGGCGACGCGGGTAACTTTGTCTTTCGAGCCGAATACCAGCGGGGTGCGCCCGTGTAGCTCGGTCGGAGTCTGGTCCAGGATGCGGTCTTTGCCATCGGTGGCAATACCGCCGGCCTGTTCGACCACAAACGCCACCGGCGCGCCCTCGTAGACCATGCGAAGGCGGCCCATTTTATAGCCCTCGCGGCTATCGC
>JALSHK010000283.1 GCA_026982275.1 Paracoccaceae bacterium
GGTCACACAGGATGATCTGCACCCAGTTATCGGCCAGAAGCTGCTCGGCATCCTTGGCGTTCAAGGCGGTGAGCACGTCGAATTCATCGGCCAGATTGCGCTCCAGTGCCTCGACAGAGCGGGGTTCATCATCGACAATCAGAATGGTGGGTTTGTTCATGAGGCTTTCCTCTCGAAACGTTTGTCGCGGTGGCGGGCGAGGGTCACAGGCGTGCGGGATTTGCAGACTTTATGCACAAAATTATAGCGGGCCACATGGTAGCTCGGGTCAAAGCCAAAGAAATTGCGGTGCATTTTTTTCAGCTCTTCGGCGCGGTAATCTACCAGTGGTTTTGTGGCTTCATCCGCCGCGCGGCGGGCGGTTTTGGCGGCAATGAGTGCGGGGAAATCTGCGGTCAGCGCTTGGGCGCGGGCCGCTGTTTCACGGTCAAAATCGTCGCGGCTGTTGCCGTAAGCGGCATCCGCCAGCCCAAGCGCTACCGCCTCCGCCGCACCCATTGGCAGGCGCTGCGCGGCTATGTGCGCCGCATTGGCCTGCCCGCAATATCGCGGCAGCAAATAGGTCCAGAACTCCGAACCGTAAAGATTGCCCATGTCCTTGTAATGGGGGTTGAGCGTGATGGACTTAATCAGCCAGACCCGATCACAGGCCCGCGCCAGAAACACCCCGCCCGCCCCTGCATTGGCCCCAATCGCGGCCACGGTCAGGTGGCTTTGCCTGCGGATAATCGCCTCGGAAAGGTCATCCATCGCATTGATATTGCACCATGATTCATCCGCCGCCGAAGCCGCTGCCTCGATGGTGTTGAGGTGAATACCGTTGGACCAAAAATCATCACCGCCCTCCAGCACAATCACCTTGGTGGGGCGCGCGCAGGCCTCTTTATAGGCCACGAGCAGGCGCTCTATTTGTGCCGTCGACATCGCCCCATTATAGAAATTGAAGCGCAGATAGCCCACATCTCCCGCCTCGCGATAGCTGATCTCGCGGTAGCCCGCATCGCTATCCAGCGCAATTTCCGGCACATCGGGCTGCATCAGCATGGTAGCGGGCAGCTTGAACCCCGCCCCCACCGCGCGCATATGCCCGATCCAGACCGCCCCGTCAGCAGTGGCGCGGCAAATGGCAGGGCCGGAAGTGGCGATCACCGCGCCCGCCTCGCCCTGCAAATCGGCCCTGTGCGCATCATAAAGGTAGAAATCGCCGTCCCGCAGCCCGGGCACACCATCGGCAGCGCGGATTTTGCGCAGCACGGTTTCGGTATCATCCGCCGCCCATTCTATCGCCCGCGCGGCCTGTTTGAGCGCGGGCAGCATCGGGCGCAGGGGCACCGCCTTGCCCTCCGCCTTTTCCAGCGCTTCAAAGATTGCTGCCAGCGCGCCGTCTGCCACTTCGCGCCGGTAAAGGCTGGATTTGGTGGCCGCCCGCATATCAAATTCTCGCGCGGCCCAGACCGGCCCCGCGTCCATTTCCGCCACGGCTTGCAGCACGGTCACGCCCCAGCGGGCCTCACCGCGCAAAATCGCCCTGTCCAGTGCTGCCGGCCCACGGTCACCCACCACACCCGGATGCACGATCAGGCACAGGTGATTTTGCCAAATATCCGCCGGAATTGCGCGTTTGAGATAGGGGCAGAGGATGATATCAGGGGCGAACAGTGCCACCGCCTCGCGGGTTAAATCATCATTTATATCAAATTCGATGCTGACCTCGTGGCCCGCCGCTTGCAACTCCACAAACACCCGCTGCGAAAGCGCGTTAAATCCGTGGATCAACAGCAGGATGCGCATTTACGCCACCCCCCAGATCACCGGCGCAGCTTCAAATATAACCATAACCCCAACCGCAACCGCCGCCACACCCGTAGCCATTTGCACGGTTTTCAGCAGCTTTGACGCGGTATTTTCAGCCAGCCGCAAGGGCCAGCTGGCGGCATAGGTGAGTGCGGCCATGCCAAGAATAGAACCAACCCCGAACACCAGAATATAGACCAGTGCCGTCACCGCGTTTTGCGTCGCCGCCGCTGCCAGCGCCACCAAGCCCGCCGAGCCTGCCGCCCCGTGCGCCAGCCCCACCGCATAGGCGCGAAAGGAAAAGGCGCGGTGCCTGTGGTGGTGCGGGTTTTCGCTATGGGGCATGGCATCTCCGGCATGGGAATGGGCATGGAAATGCCGCTTGCCGTCGTGCTCGTGCAGGTGCAGGTGCACCCGCGCTTTCCACAGCTTATAGAAAACCTGCGCCCCCAGTCCGACCAGCAGGATGCCGATGGCAAATTCCAGCCCTGCCGCGAAAC
>JALSHK010000284.1 GCA_026982275.1 Paracoccaceae bacterium
CGCTGAGCTGGGAACGCAGGCGTTTGGTGGTTGACAACAGCCGGAAGGTCTCGGCGGCATGGCGCAGCACCCGTAACAGCTGGCGCGGGTCAAAAGGTTTTTCCAGAAAGGAATAGGCCCCGTCCCGCATGGCCTGCACTGCCATTGAAATATCCCCGTGCGCCGAGATCAATACCAATGGCGGGGCTACCTCCTTGTCCAGAGTTGCCAATAGTTCCAGTCCGGTCATTCCGGGCATGCGGACATCGGAGAGGATCACATCCGGTTCCAGCTTGCCTATACGCATCAATGCGGCTTTGGCATCGCTGAATGCGTTCACCTCCCAGCCCGAGCGCCCGAGCAGATGCTCCAGCGAATGCCGCATCTCGCGGTCATCTTCAACAATGATGATCTTCACGCCAAATCCTCTGTAAGGGGCAGCCAAAGGGTAAAAACGGCCCCGCCTTCGCTTGTATCACACGCCTCTATGCGGCCGTTCATTTTCTTGGCGATTTGTGCCGATATCGCCAGCCCCAGCCCCATGCCCTGCCCGGAAGGCTTTGTGGTCATAAAGGGTTCCTGCAGATCGGTAATGCTGCGCCCCCTTAGCCCGCTCCCGGTGTCGGTAATCTGGGCAAAGGCCCGACCGTGTCCGCAATCCACATGCACCGTAATCTCCCGGCGGCTTCGCCCCGCGACCGCATCTACCGCATTTCGCAGCAGATTGACAAGCACCTGCTCGATCTGCTGCTGGTTTCCCAGCACGTTGACCGGGCCGTCGGCGTAATGTCTGGTCAAAGTTATATCTGACGCTGAGACTTCGTGGGCAACCAGCTCGACCGATGCATCGCTTGCGCGGCGCAAATCAAAGGCGCGGGTCTCTCCGATGTCGGATGACGCAAAAACCCGAAGCTGGTTGTTGATGCTCTGCATCCTGTCCACCAGACCGGACAGGGCCGGATTCAGGCTGTTGGGCATGGCCTCTGCTGCAATCTCTTCGGCCGTCAGATAGTTTCGCATGGCTGAAATAGGCTGCCCCAGCTCGTGAATGATAGAGGCGGAAAGCTGACCAAGGGCTGCCAGCCGGCTGGTGCGCTCCAGCTCGTCCTGCGCTGCCTTGAGATCCGCTTCTGCCGCCCGCCGCACCTCGACCTCCCGTGTCAGGCGCTCCCGATCCGCATCGGATTGCCCCAGCGCCTTTCTCAGGCGGGCCGAGCGAAAGCTTGTGCTGGCGATAATCAGCCCGAATAACAGAGCCACCCCGCCGGCGATGGTCAAGGCCGCCCGCTGGCGAATGGCGGACATATTGGTCAGCAAATGCAAAGTCCAGTCTTCTTGCGATATCTGCGCCTGTGACAGGAAATACCGGATGCCGTTTAGCGAGACCTGCCCGCTTTCCCCGATCTGCCAGTCAAGCGGGAGCAATGGCCGGTCTCCGAATTGCTGGGCGATTTCGACATTACGCCGAACATCGGCAGTTAACGGCCGCAATATCTGGAACAGGTTGCTGCGATCCGAGGCAAGCACAACCACCGAATCCGGATTGCTGACCAGTATCTGCTCTCCCGAATCCCGCCATGCCAGATTGAGCGACGCAAGCTCGGTTTTTACCACAACGACACCGATGATTTCTCCAAGCCGGTCAAATACCGGCGCAGAGATGAAATACCCCGGCTCTCCGGTGGTGGCACCAATGGCATAGAACCGGCCGGTTTTGCCGAGCATCGCATCCCGGAAATAGGGGCGGAAGGTATAGGAATTGCCGACAAAACTGTCCGGGCTTTCAAAGTTCGAGGCCGCCACCGTTTTCCCGCTTGCGTCCATCAAGAATACATGGGCGGCATTTGCGCGCTCGGCAAAGCTTTTCAAAACCCGGTTAAGCGCTTCTCCGCTGCCGTTTTCCAAAGCGGTTACCACCGCCGGATTTTGCGAAATCACAAAGGGAAGATGCTCCAGACGGCGCAGCGCATCATCAATGGTGCGGGCAAAGAATATCGCGGTCTTTTCGGTTTGCAATGCCTCTTGCCTGGAGAAATACTGAACCAGAAAGAAATAGGAGCCGACCGAAACTACGGAAATAAGCAATACAATAACAAGGGTTTTTGACAGGGGCCTCATTTTGCGAATATCGAATTTGGCATTATAGCATCCACGCTCCATGGCTTCCCGCCGACCCTTTATTGCCGCTTCAGGGCCCAGGATATGCGAACCCCTGAATTGGCGGGGATTGGTTTTTCTGTATTGATTATGCAGCTTGTTATTGATGTTGCAAGCGGCGTTTATCTGGTCCGGGCGCTATTGTCCGGGGGT
>JALSHK010000285.1 GCA_026982275.1 Paracoccaceae bacterium
GCCCTGCTCGCAAAGTTGTAAAAGGATCGCCGTGACATAAAGCTTGGTGGAGGAGGCAATGAAAAACGGATGGTTTTCGGCCAGATTTCCGGCGCTGATGTTGAGGCTCAATTGGTCAGACCTGCGGTAGACAGACAAGGCAAGGCCGGGAAAGGCCGGTTTGCGCAGCCGGTCTTCAACCAGTTGGTTGATTTTCTCCACGATTTGCATTTTCCTTCTTATGTTAGCCCACCTTACATAGAGATGGCGTATGTAATTTCAATCAAAAACGCAAGCTTTGTCTTTAATTCGGGGCTGGTTCTGCTATGCAGCGATAAGGAAACCCAACCGGAAAGCAAAACAATGACCTATAAACCCAAATCCGAGTTTCTGCAGGTGATGCAGGATCGCGGGTTCTTAGCCGACTGCACCGATCTTGAGGGGCTTGACGAAGCGCTGATTGCGGGCGTTGTGCCGGGGTATATCGGCTTTGACGCCACAGCCGACAGCCTGCATGTTGGATCTCTGATCCAGATTATGATGCTGCGATGGCTGCAAAAAACCGGCCATAAACCGATCACCCTGATGGGCGGCGGCACCACCAAAATCGGAGATCCCTCGGGCAAAGACGAATCCCGCCCGCAACTGACCACCGAAAAGATAAACGAGAATATTGCGGGTATTCGCAAGGTATTCAGCAAATATCTGGAATTTGGCGAGGGGGAAACCGCTGCGGTGCAGCCCAATAATGCCGAGTGGCTGGAAGAGCTGAATTACATCGATTTCCTACGCGATTATGGCCGCCATTTCACCATCAACCGGATGTTGAGCTTTGATAGTGTGCGCCTGCGGCTGGACCGCGAGCAGCCGCTGACCTTCCTTGAATTCAATTATATGCTGCTTCAGGCCTATGATTTTATGGAGCTGAACAATCGTTATGGCTGCATGTTGCAAATGGGCGGCTCGGATCAATGGGGCAATATCGTAAACGGTATCGACCTCACGCGCCGCATCAAGCAAAAATCGGTTTTCGGGCTAACCACGCCGCTGTTGACCAAGGCGGATGGCTCCAAAATGGGCAAATCGGCCTCGGGGGCGATCTGGCTGAACGAGGATCGCCTGAGTGCCTATGAATTCTGGCAGTTCTGGCGCAATACGCTGGATGCGGATGTGGGGAAATTTCTCAAGCTGTTTACCGAGCTGCCGCTGGAGGAGTGCGAGCGCCTGGCTGCCCTTGAAGGGTCCGAAATTAACGAGGCCAAAATCGCGCTGGCGAATGCGGCCACCGCTATGGCGCATGGCGAGGCTGCCGCCAAAGCCGCCGCATCCACGGCGCGCGAGGTGTTTGAAAAAGGCGGGGTGGGGGAAGATTTGCCTACCGTTACGCTCTCGGCTGCTGATATTGGCGATGGAATTAGCGTGGTTCAGCTGTTTGTAAAATCCGGGCTTGCAAAATCGGGCAAAGATGCCAAGCGGCTTATCAAAGAAGGCGGGGCGAAAATGAATGATGCCCCTGTGCAAGGGGCGGGCATCATTCTTTCACCGGCAGATTTTGCCGAAACAATCAAGCTGTCCGCCGGTAAAAAACGTCATGCTCTGGTGAAAGCGGGCTAAAACCCGCCCTACTCTCCGAGCATCCAGCGGGCTTCGTCGCCTAGAAATGCGTCGAGCGCGAAGGCGAATACCACCTCGTGGCTTACGGGGTTTCCTCGGGAATCAAACACGCGGATCGAGCCGATATCGCGGCTTTTGGCGATCACCCGCCCATCCACCGCACTGGCCATTCCGGCCCGCCACTCGATGCGGTATCCGGCTTCCTCGATCACCTCGGCCTCGCGTAGCCGCTCCATCGGCCATGCCAGAGTGCCGACCTGAATAACACGCGCCAGCGGCTCTATGTCAAAGGGCGGCGGCGCGCCGTTATAAAGAAACGGGCGGGCGGCGCTGTCATAGCCGTCATAGGGGTTTTGGCCATAGCTGCGGCTAAAACCCTCCGGCTCGACCATAATCAGCCCTTCGGGATTGCGGGCATTGAATGTTGCCAGAGGTTCGGTCCAGCTCACCACTTTCGTCAGCTTTTTGCCGGTATATTCGCCTACAATCGCCTCGCCGCCAAATTGCTGCCACCAGCTTTCTGTTTCGCGGTCAAACATGATCAGGTTGGAGTTCCGCAGCTTGCCGCTCACGCCAAAGGTCAGCAGCCGGCCATCTACCCGACGGTCAAAAACGATCTCGGAATTGCAGAGCGGACAATAGGTGACAGCTAAGGGAAGGCCGCCAATCTCGTCATTAACAATTTCATGA
>JALSHK010000286.1 GCA_026982275.1 Paracoccaceae bacterium
TGGCGAGGAAGCCGTGGAAGCCATCATCGCCGCCGCAAAGGGCGACAAGAAAAACCTGACCGAAGAGGCCGCCGATGTGCTGTTTCACCTGCTGGTTATGCTATCAGCGCGTAATGTGAAATGGAAAGACGTGCTGAGCGAACTGGAGCGGCGCGAAGGGGTTTCCGGTATTGTTGAAAAACAATCGCGCGGGAAGAGTTGAGGCAGCTGGTCTTCGTATTTTTGCGTATCTTCAGAAATAAATATTGAAAGCTGCGCTTGGCTGCGGCGAATATTCCTGCGGGCCTTAACTTCAATCTAAACTGTATACGCACCCTCAAGAATTTTCCGTTATTCCTTTGGAATAACTCCACTATTCGCCACATTCAGATAACCACTAACCTAGGTTAGTAGTTGCTTGAAGATAAACCTACATACTGCGCACAAAGAAAAGCCCCACCTTCCGGCAGGGCTTTTCAAATCAAATCCAGCTTGGCTTTATGCTGCTGCAGCCTGCGCCTGACGTTCGCTTTCTTCGCGCGATAGCGCTACCGAGGTTCTCACCCCGCGACCGACAAACTCCATCATGCCCTTGACACAGCGCTCGTTGGGGTCGATCCCGGCGCACATAAGCACTTCGCGGCCATCGCGAGAGCGCGCCCAGCGGGCAATCACTTCAGGGCCGTTACCGTATTTTTTATCATCGGCGATCGCGTCATCCAGCGCTGCCAGCACAACGGCGGCAAACAGCTTTTGGGCGCGCGCGCCCTGATCGTTGGCGTAAGCCGTTGAATCAACGTAATCAAACATACGCTGCTCCTATTCTCGTAATTCGTTTTGCGTGCAGTGCAATATGACGATTTTTGCATCTGAAAGAAGTGCAAATACTGCATGCCTGCCATGCTCAAGACGCATACTTATGCAAATGGAGCGAAATTTACAAGGGGAAAGTGAACTTATGTGATCAAATAGACGATCTATGCTGCTGATTTAGCGGAATAATTTAATTTCCGTTTTTGCTCAACCACAAAACCCGACCATCTTCGGCTCACCCCGATAGGATGAAAAACAGCACTTGACCTTTCGGATAAAACTGGAAAAGGTGCGGGATTGAGAGTAGATCAGATGAAATCCACCCCTCCCGCCCCCGCGAAACCAGCGAATCCCGCCACGAAAACAGATAATTTTCGAGGGGTTTTGTGGATTCTCGTCTCGGTTCTTGGCTCCAGCGCCATGGCGGTTGCGGTTCGAGATGTCTCTTCGCAGCTCGATAGCCGGATGATCGTATTTTTGCGCAGCGGCATTTCTACTGTCCTGATCCTGCTGGCGCTCCTGCTGTTTTCAGGCCTTCGCAAGCAGCTGAAGTTTTCTCATCCGATGCGTCATATCATCAGGGGCAGCCTGATCGCGGCCTCCACCCATGCCGGCTTTTATGCTATTTCGCAACTACCGATGGCAACCGTCACCGTGTTGTTTTTTCTCGCCCCCATCTGGGCCACGATATTCGCTATTCTTTTCCACAAAGAAAAGATCGGCCCGCGCAGGATCGTCGCGATTGTGGTTGGCTTTGGCGGGGCCATGGTGATCCTGCGCCCGGATATTGGGAGCTTTGAGCCTTCCATGCTGGCGGCGCTGGCCAGCTCGGTGCTATTTGCGCTGGCGCTTACCATGTCGCGCGGGCTGGCCTCCAGAGACGGGGCGCTTTCGGCCTATTTTTCCTCGGTGGTCATTACCGCAATCATTTCGCTCCCCTTTGCCATGCCGGTATTTGCCCTGCCGGAAAACTCTCGGGGATATCTGGCCCTGATGATTGTGGTAGTGGCGGGAGCGGTGCGCGGCTATGCCGATATCGTTGCATACCAGCACGGCGAGGCCGGATTGCTAGCCCCTATCACCTATTTGCGTCTGGTCCTGATTTCCACCGCCGCCTATTTTCTCTATGCGGAAATTCCGGATGAAAATACCGTCATCGGGGCCATTATAATAGTATCGGCCACGCTATATATTGCGATGCGGGAAGCCAGAGCGCAAAAAACGCCCTAGTTTGACATGTGATAGGATTCATATTCTTCAATCAGCACGCCCAGATTCCGCGAAATTTCTTCCAACTGGCCGGCTAACCGCTGCCGGTCCGCATTCTGAATTTCCTCGCCACGATAGAGACCGGTCAAAGCCCGCTTCGGCCCCTCCCAGTTCGCTTTCAGGATATCCAGATCACGACGAATTTCGTCTGTTGGCGCTGCCATGATCAGGCCGGGATATCCGTTAATAAGGGCTTCCAGCGTGGCGTTGAACAGGG
>JALSHK010000287.1 GCA_026982275.1 Paracoccaceae bacterium
CCAGCATATCCAGGAAAAGCGCCTGCTGCTGGCCGTAATATTCCACATCGCAGGTGGCGAATTCGTGTGACCAGTCCAGCGAAAGCCCCAAAGCGGCAAACTGGGTTTTCATCTCGGCGATGTTTTTATAGGTCCATTTGCCGGGATGGGTGTTGTTTTTCATCGCCGCGTTTTCCGCGGGCATACCAAAGGCATCCCAGCCCATCGGGTGAAACACGTTAAAACCCTTGGCAGCCTTATAGCGCGCCACGAGATCACCCATAGTATAGTTGCGCACATGCCCGATATGCAGCTTGCCCGAGGGGTAGGGAAACATCTCCAGCACATAATATTTAGGCCGGCTTTCGTCGCGCTCGGCTTTGAAGACCTCGGATTCCTGCCATTTGGCTTGCCATTTCGGCTCGGTAATATGGGCATTATAACGTGACACTGGCGGGATCTCCGTAAACATGGGCTATAGGGTTCGGTTTATCGGCTGCCTCCTTTACAAACAAGCCGGTTTTGCAAACTATTCCGGCTGGTCTGTGCTATATTTAACACGGCAAGCCGGTATTTCGGGCATGGCGCGCGATATTCTTGACCCGGTGCGAAAGGTCGTTCAAAATCAATGCCGTTGGTCCAGCTCGAAGGCCGGAACGCGCGGCGTTGCGGGTAAGGTATGCAAAATGCGGAAAGCTCTGATTGTGGCGGTGGCGCTGGGTTTCTCGGGTGGGGCATATGCAGATTCCCATATGAGCTTCGAATTTCCGGTGGATTTCGAGTTCGGGCTGAACGATCTTGTCGAGAACGGATTATATATTACCGGTGACGCCGATATTATCGGAAGATTCCAGCTGGGCGACAATATCAGGCTGAAAGTTTCGCTTGATGGCGATATTCGCGGCTTTAACCAGGATCTGAACTGGGATAAATTTTTCACCTTCGAGCTTAGCTGGGGGGATGCGACCCTGTCTGCGGGCAATGTCGATTCTGCTGCAGAAGATTATTTCAACTCCGTGACGGGAATGAACCTGAATAATTCGGCGGTTACGGGCGACGAAACCGGATTTTTCAAGCAAAGCGGCGAGTATGTCGTGCGCTTTGATGTGGATATCGGCGATATATCCCTTTCGATATCGGGGGATTCCCCGAGTTTCAGCATTGAGGGCCCTATCGAAAACCCGTCCATCGGGCTGTCCGGCTCGATCGGGGAGCTGGATTTCAACCTTGCCTTTGACGAGCTGGGCGATAAGGATGTAACAACCGTGATCGGGGCCGATATCGCCTTTGATATCGGAGATTTTGCTGTGGAAATGGCCTATCAGCAAGATGGAGAAGGCGACACGGCTTTTGGTGTGGCGCTGGATGGATCCATTGGTCAGGTCGGGGTTGCGGCGTATTATTCGGTCAATTCCTCGAATTGGGATGTATTTGGCGCATCGGCCAGTGCGAGGCTCGGCGAGGTCGATGCCGGAGTTTACTGGAGCGGATCCGCCAGCGGATATTCAAATGTCGGTATAGATCTGAAGTTCGATATCGCCGAGAATGTCCGCTCCTATCTTGGCTATGACCAGGCGGACGGTTTTTATATCGGGGCGATAATGGAGGCGGGTGAGGATATCCAGATCGGGCTTTCCGTAGCGCAAAACGCGAGTGATCAAAAGCACGGCCCCAAGGATTTCAAGGACGGGATGACCTTGTGGTTTTCGAGCAGCTTTTGATATTTCCGGCTCGGGCCCGGGCAATTTGCACTATTCGGAAGATACGGCAAGGCTTCCGCTGTGTTGTTCGAATCGGCCATGCAGGGCGCGAAACAGCTGCCGGCAGCTAGCGGCCATGATGAGCGGCAATTTGCCGAAATTCTGCACTATGGCAGGCTTGGTGGCGCAAACTGTGCTAAAATTGCAACGGGTTGAAAAACAATAGTTTCCGTCTTGGTCACAAGCTTGACCCGATCCGGCAGATGCGTGAAGAAAGACTTACTCCTACTGGGCAATCCAGTTGAGGTTCTATGATTTTAACACAAATGAGGGAATAACGATGAAAAACGTTCTCTTCGCAACCACCGCACTGGTTGCTCTTGCCGGCGCCGCTTCCGCGCAGGTTACCGTTTCCGGTAAAACCACTTTCGGCTATAACAACACCGCAATGGGTGGTCTGTATTCCGACGGTTCTTTCACGCTGAGAGGCGATGTTGATCTTGGCGACAACGTGACCGCATACATCACCTGGGGCGCTTCGTTCGAATTCAACAACGACGCAAACGACATTGCGGCTGTTGGCCTGTTCAACCCGAATGGCGGCACCGACGATGATGGCGTTAGCTGGAACGGATTCCCGACTGTGGGCATCGCTTACACCGGCAACAACATGAATGCGTCGCTGGAATATGGCCCGCTTGCAGTGGCTTCCGGCAAATATTACAAAAGCCGCGCCGGCATGACCACCGGTCTTGAAAGCGCTTCCAAATCCGACACCGATATCCTCGCTGTTCTGGGCTTTGGCGATTTCTCCCTTGCAGTAGGCTGTAACGGCGTTGGCGACGGTGTATGCGACGGCCTGAACTATGGCTTGGGCGCAACCTTCGGTTCGATTACCCTCGGTGCCGGCTTTGACGATGCCAACAATGGTGCCCGCGCCATTGGTGTTAGCGCAGACGCTACCTTCGGTGCGCTGAGCGTTGGTGTATCTTACGCAACCGCAACCGGTATTATCGCTTCGGGCAAAACCGATGGTGATGATGCTGATTACTTCAACATCGTTACACCTACAGCAACTGTAAATGCTCTTGGCACATCGGTTTCCATCGGCCTTTCGGCTGCTTATGCCATTAGCGATGCATTCTCTGTTGATGCTTCCTTTGCCACCAATGCAGACACGGTAACCGCAGCTCGCGCCACTTCCTATGCGATTGGCGCTTCCTACACTGCTGGCGCTCTGACCGTTAAAGGCGCTTACGCTAACAAAGCGTCGCTCGGCTTCGCCAATACCGGTGTTGATGCAGACGGCGACGGCGTTTCGACCACTATCGCTGCGGCACCTGGCTACACCCAGACCACCACCATTTCGGCTGATATTGTTTACGCTGTAAATGATGCGATGTCTGTTCTTGTTGGCGGCCAAAGCTCCGCTGCGACTGGCAACATCCCGTCCATAGCAGCGTTTAACTACTACGCTGGCGTGAAATACACTGTTAACGACAATGTATCGCTGACGGCTTCTTTCGCCACAGCTAAAAAGCTGGGCGGCGGCTTCCAGCCTGGCATGACCGCCAGCATTTCGGCTAGCTTCTAATCCATCCGGATTATAGGTATTATAGAAAGGGCGGGTCGCAAGGCTCGCCCTTTTTCTTTGGCTTGAAGGCAAAGCCACTAGCGGGTAGGTATTCAAAAAACGGAGACCGCTATGCCCCTTGCCGATATTCAGACCCGAATTGATGCTGCCTGCCATAAATCAGGCCGATCGGGCGCCACTGTGCAGCTTATTGCAGTATCCAAGGTTCAGCCCGAGGCCCGGGTCGAGGCGGTGTTGCAGGATGGCCATCGCGTATTTGGTGAAAACCGGGTGCAGGAAGCCATGGGAAAATGGCCCGGTTTCAAGGCGCGATTTGCGGGGGTGCAGCTACACCTGATCGGCCCTTTGCAAAGCAACAAGATAAAACCTGCGCTGGATTTGTTTGACGCCATCCACACGCTGGACCGCGAAAAACTCGCCCGCAAGCTGGCCACCGAAGTGCAGGCGCGCGGGGCTTCTCCCGAGCTGTTTGTGCAGGTCAATACCGGCGAAGAGCCGCAAAAGGCGGGTGTGCTGCCCGCTGATCTGGATGGCTTTATCAAGGCCTGCCTTGGATACGATCTGAAGATCGGCGGCTTGATGTGCATCCCGCCGGTTAGCGAAGAGCCAAGCCTGCATTTTGCCCTGCTGGCCAAAATGGCCAGGCGTAACGGGCTGACGGGCCTTTCCATGGGCATGAGCGGCGATTTTGAAAGCGCCATTGCACTTGGCGCCACCCATGTGCGGGTTGGGTCGGCAATTTTTGGCGAGCGCGTGAAGCCCGCCTAAAAATCCAGATTGGCCACGCTGAGCGCGTTTTCCTGAATGAATTCCCGGCGCGGCTCCACCACATCTCCCATCAGCTTTGTGAAAATATCATCGGCCTCGGCTACATCATTCACCGTCACTTGCAGTAATGTGCGCGCTTCCGGGTCAAGTGTCGTTTCCCAGAGCTGCCCGGGATTCATTTCGCCAAGGCCTTTATAGCGCTGCATTGATAGCCCCTTTTCACCTTCGCGCATTACGGCTTCCAGCAGCTCCGAGGGCGCATTGATCACGGTTTCACGCTCTTTGCGCACCAGCTTGGCGGTGGTTTTATACACCTCTTGCAGGTTACCGGTGAGCCGCGCCAGCTTGCGGGATTCGGCACTGCGTAGCGCATGGCCATCCAGCACCTGCACCTCTTCTACGCCGCGCAGCACGCGTGAAAGCCGCAACCCGCCATTCTGGGTGGGCCGCCCCTGCCACCCGCGCTCGAACTCGGTGGAAACAAGGTCCAGCCGTGTGGCTACAGCATCCGCTGCGCCCTGGGTATTGCTATCAAGCACACCGTCAAGCAGCGCGCCGGCAATGGCGGTATGCTCCAGAATACGGCGGGAATAATTGGTCGGAAAGGCGTTCAGGATCGTGCGCGTCAGCCGCGCCTCCTCCACTACCCGCTTCAAATCCGCTCCCGCAATTTTGGAGCCATCTCCAAGCACAAGCGCTGTTTCATTCAAGCCCTGCTCGATAAGGTAATCCTCCAGCGCGCCTTCGTCTTTCAAGTAAACCTCTGATTTACCGCGAGAAACCTTATAGAGCGGTGGTTGGGCGATATAAAGGTATCCACCCTCGATCAGCTCTGGCATCTGTCTGAAAAAGAAGGTGAGCAGCAAGGTGCGAATATGCGCGCCGTCCACATCCGCGTCGGTCATAATCACCACTTTATGATAGCGCAGCTTATCGATATTAAACTCGTCGCGCCCGATTCCGGTGCCCAGCGCCGTGATAAGCGTGCCGATTTCCTGCGAACCAAGCATACGATCAAACCGTGCCCGCTCGACGTTGAGAATCTTGCCCTTCAGCGGCAAAACCGCCTGATTATGCCGTGAGCGCCCCTGCTTGGCAGAGCCGCCGGCCGAATCACCCTCCACGAGGAAAATCTCGGATTTAGAAGGGTCCTTTTCCTGACAATCCGCCAGCTTGCCGGGCAGGCTGGCGATATCCATTGCCGATTTGCGCCGGGTTAGCTCGCGGGCTTTACGGGCGGCATCCCGCGCCATTGCCGCCTCGATGATTTTGCTGACTATCACTTTGGCCTGCGCCGGATTTTCCTCGAACCATTCGCCGAGTTTTTCGTTCATCAGGCTTTCAACCGCTGGCCGCACTTCCGAGCTGACAAGCTTGTCTTTGGTCTGGCTTGAGAATTTCGGGTCCGGCACTTTAACGGACAATACTGCGGTAAGCCCTTCACGGGCATCATCGCCCGTAAAAGTGATTTTTTCCTTTTTGGCAATGCCCGATGATGCGGCATAGGCGTTAATCGTGCGGGTGAGCGCGCCGCGAAAGCCCGCGAGGTGTGCCCCGCCATCGCGCTGCGGAATGTTGTTGGTAAAGGGCAGCACGTTTTCGTGGTAACTGTCATTCCACCACATAGCGACCTCGACTACAATTTCGTTGCTTTCTCCGATGATATAGATCGGATCGTCAAAGGCGGGGGATTTCGAGCGATCAAGATAGCGGACAAACTCCTTTACGCCACCCTCATAGAGCATCTCCACTTCCAGCGGCTCGGCCGGGCGCTCATCGCGCAGGGTAATCCGCACACCTGAATTCAAAAACGCCAGCTCGCGCAGACGATGCTCCAGCGTGGTGAATTTGTAGTCGCGGTCGGTAAAAGTGCCGGTCGATGCCATGAAGCGCACTTCGGTGCCGGTTTTTGCGGTATCGCCGACCACTTCGAGATGTTTCACGGTAACCCCGTGCTCGAAGCGGGCCACATGCTCTTTACCATCGCGCCAGATGCGCAGATCCAGCCAATCGGAAAGCGCATTTACCACCGAAACGCCCACCCCGTGCAAACCGCCCGATACCTTATAGGAATTGCTGTCAAACTTGCCGCCGGCGTGCAGCTCGGTCATGATCACCTCGGCAGCCGAAACGCCTTCTTCTTCATGGATGCCGACAGGGATACCCCGGCCATTATCCTTCACAGAAACGCTCTCGTCGGCATGGATAATCACGGTCACGGTATCGGCATGGCCAGCCAGCGCTTCGTCAATGCCGTTATCCACCACCTCATAGACCATATGATGCAGCCCCGAGCCGTCATCCGTATCACCGATATACATGCCAGGGCGCTTGCGCACAGCCTCCAAGCCCTTGAGAACCTTGATAGAATCAGCGCCGTATTCTTCGGGCTTCGGTGTGTCGTCAGACATCTGGTATATCCCCTGATTGTTACCCGCAATATATGAGAAATATGCAGGAATGTCACGGGCTTGCGGCAGAAATATACACAAAGTTCTGGTTCGGAATATGCAAAGCATCTCCGGCAAAATATTGTTTTGCAGCGGGAATTATAGAATGCTGGCCCAGATGTGCAAAAAGTGCTAAAACGGGGCATGATGGAAAAAAGCTTCCTGACAAAAAAGAAAGGCACGCAAGTTCTGCGTGCGCTGTTTCTTGTCGGGGTGGTGTCGATCTTGTCCGGATGCCTCTATACGGTTTTGCCTGTGCTTTAGGAAACTATATCATTCTGCTTTGAATTTTCGTATGGTAGCTCCATCTGCAAATGTAACGGAGCCAGAAATGTCCATTAAAATTCCTTTAGCCCTCATCCTTTTTGCAGGGCTGTCCGGCTGTTTCAATGTGCCTCTGGTGCCGCTTATTTAATCGATCCGTGAGCCGGCACCTGACTCCTGAACCGATATATGCGTGGCTCTTTGGCCAAGGGATTCAAAAAGCTCGGGGCCAGTGCCTGTAAGCCAGGCCTGCGCTTTAAGCGCGTGAATTTCATCATAAAGCGCGGCGCGGCGACCGGCATCGAGATGGGCTGCAATCTCGTCAAGCAGCAGAATGGGGGCTGCGCCAAAATCATCGCGAAGGGCACGGGCATTGGCGAGGATAAGCGAAACCAGAAGCGCCTTTTGTTCGCCGGTGGAGCAGGCGCGGGCCTCAACCCCTTTGGCGGCATAGATGGCATGCAGATCTGCCCGATGCGGGCCGTCCAGCGTGCGACCTGCGCGAAGATCCTGCATACGGCCCGCGCTGAAAGCCTCCGCAAGATCGTCCGATGTGGTATGCGATACGCCGACAAGGCGAAGCTCGGCCTTGGGAAAGGTGCTGTCGGCATTGTTTTGTGCGGCTTGCAGCCTGGACAGCACCTCGGCGCGATGCGCGATAATTTCTGCGCCGCTATTTGCCATTTGCGCCTCCAGCGCCTTATACCACGACGGATCATTTATCTGATCCTTGAGCAGGCGGTTGCGATCCCGCATCGCTTTTTCGTAAGCAAGGGCCGCTTCGGCATGTTTGGGATTGAAGCTCATAACCATACGGTCGAGAAACCGCCGTCGATTTCCGGCTCCCTCTACCCAGAGCCGGTCCATGGCCGGCACCAGCCAGACGATCCGGGCCAGGCGCCCCAATGCCACCTGCGGCGCTTTTTTACCGTCGATTTCGACGTTGCGGGCGCTGTCCCCCTCAGAACGGATGGAGATTTCGTGAGCTTCGGACAGGCTGTCAAGCTCGGCGGATACCTTCCAGCCCAAAGCTTCTGGCCGGCGCATAAGATCCACAGGAGCAGCCCGCCTTAATCCGCGGCCCGGAGAGAGCAAGGACAGGGCCTCCAGAATATTGGTTTTGCCTGCGCCATTAGGGCCATGCAGCGCCATTATCCCGCCATCGGATTCAATGCGGGTATGCTTGTAAGAGCGAAAATGTGAAAGCGTGAGCGCCGTGACGGCAAGCCGGGCCATTTACACCCGCATCGGCATCACGACATAGATCGCGCTGTCGTCATTGCCTTCGCGCATCAGGGTGGGATCACCCGAGGAATTAAACATGAATACCGCGTTTTCCCGATCCACCTGATTGGCAATTTCGAGCAGGTATTTGGCATTGAATCCGATTTCGAGCGCTTCGTCACCATAGGCCACGGCCAGTTCTTCTTCGGCTGCACCGCTATCGGGAGCATTTACAGAAAGGACCAGCCGATCCTCCTCAAGGCTGAGCTTGACAGCGCGGGAGCGCTCCGAGGATACAGTGGAAACCCGATCCACGGCTTGCGCGAATTCGGCGGCATCGACCTCCAGGCGCTTGTTATTCCCGGTAGGGATCACGCGGGTGTAGTCGGGGAAGGTGCCATCGATCACCTTGGAGGTGAGGGTGATTTCGGGGGTGGCAAAGCGGATTTTGGTTTCGGAAACAGAAACGGCGATGCTGGCATCGTCATCATCCAGCAGTTTGCGCAGCTCGGTGACGGTTTTGCGCGGCACGATTACGCCGGGCAATTCTTCGGCTCCGACCGGCAGGTCCGCGTCAATTCGGGCCAGACGATGGCCATCGGTGGCGACGCAGCGCAGCACCATCTGATCAGCGCTTTGCGAGGCATGCATATAGACACCGTTTAGATAATATCTTGTTTCTTCATTGGAAATTGCGAATTTGGCCTTATCAAACAAGCGGCGAAGCACGGCGGATTTTGCGGCAAAATTACACTCGTATTCGCTGCTTGCCATCACCGGAAAATCTTCGCGCGGCAGGGTGGCGAGGCTGAAATGCGAGCGCCCTGCGGTGATTTCCATCCGCCCGGTGGTGCCGTCATCCAGCAGCTCTACCATGGCACCATCAGGCAATTTGCGCACGATTTCATGCAGCATATGGGCCGGAACAGTGCTGGCTCCCGCTTGCTCTACTACAGCAGAGGTTTTGTCGATCACCTCGATATCCAGATCGGTGGCGCGAAAATTGACGGTATCGCCCTCGGCCTCGATCAGCACATTGGCGAGGATCGGAATGGTATTGCGCCGCTCCACAACCGACTGCGCACGGCTCATGGCTTTCAACAGGGCAGAGCGTTCAATACTGGCTTTCATAATCCTCACCGTATTTGGTTTTATTGGAGAATAACCCTAGCGGAAAGCGCAGGAAGTTCAAGCAGTAATGGTGGTTTGGCGGCCCGGAACCGGACTGTGGGCCTAGGCTTCCAGCATCCGGCGCAGCAATTCCACATCTTCGGTGATCTGGCTGTCGGTTTGCATTAATTCCTCTATCCGCTTTACGGCGTGAATTACCGTGGTGTGATCCCGCCCGCCAAATTTCCGGCCAATCTCGGGCAGGGATTTTGCGGTCAGGGATTTACACAAAAACATCGATATCTGCCGCGGGCGGGCTACGGCCCGGGCGCGGCGGGGTGATAGCAGGTCGGAAATCCGCAGATTATAATGCTCGGCCACCTTGCGCTGGATTTCAGCGATGGTCACCTTTCGATCCGATATCCGCAAAATATCCGCGAGGGTTTCCTGCGCCATATCCAGCGTTATATCGCGGCCGACAAGATCGGCGAAGGCGAAAAGACGGGTAAGCGCACCTTCCAGCACCCGCACATTCGAGCTGATCCGGTGCGCCAGAAATTCCAGCACCTTCACATCCAGCCCGACCTTGGAGTAGGCTCTGGCCTGCGCTTCGGCCTTGGCGTGTAATATACCGAGGCGAAGCTCGTAATTTGTCGGGTGCAGGTCTACCACGAGGCCCCATTGCAGGCGCGAGCGAATGCGCTCTTCCAGGCCTTCAATCTCGCCCGGGGAGCGGTCTGCGGAAATAACAATCTGCTTGCCCTGTTCGATCAAGGCATTGAAGGTATGGAAAAATTCGTCCTGGGTGGAATTTTTGCCGGCGATGAACTGAAGATCATCCACCATCAGCATATCTACAGAGCGAAACTGCTCCTTGAAGCTGTGCATATCCTTGAAGCGCAGCGCCTGCACAAAGCGAAACATGAATTGCTCGGCGGAAAGATAAAGCACCCGCGCATCCGGGCGGGTGGCGCGGATTTCGTGGGCAATAGCATGCATCAGGTGGGTTTTGCCAAGGCCGACACCTCCGTAAAGAAAAAGCGGATTGAAGGTAACATCGCCACCATCGGCCACGCGCCGGGCTGCGGCATGGGCCAGCTCGTTGGGGGTGCCGACGACAAATTGATCAAAGGTAAAGCGGCTGTCGAGCGGCGAGGTGGGCAGCTCGATTTTCCCGTCGGGCTTGGCTTCTGTTTTGGGTTTGCCGGCGGGGACGGGAACGGGCGCGGATTGCTCGGGGGCGGTAAAGCTCAAACGGGTGAGCGGGATGCCTTCAGCCCGAAACAGATCTTTGATGAGGTCAGCGTAATTCCGGGAAATCCAGTTCCCCATAAAATTGTTGGGCACCACAAAATGCCCATGTCCGGCACCCACCTTTTCGAATTCAAGCGGCTCGATCCAGTTGTTGAATGCGTCTACGCCGATAGAGCTGCGCAATTCGGTCCGGATACGTCCCCAGCAATCTATATGGTTTATGGCGTCCATTTTTATCCCGTTATCCCGCCTGCCACAGGGCAGGCCGCCCGAAACCGGGCTGATTATTGATTTTGGCAAGGCACAAACAATAAAATACCGTTGCCGAAATCAATAGATTCGGAAGGGCAGATAACAATTTTACTGACGGCGCTTTCAGGCAGAATGCGGCAGATTACCAAGCTATGTTTCTTAGTTATACTGGGGTCGGAGATTCGGGCAATAGCGCGAATCACAAAAATTTGTCTTTTTTGTGTCAAATAAAAAAGCACGCCAAAAGCGTGCTTTTCCGAAAACCGAAAGGCGGGTGCTTTATGCCGCCATTGCTTTCACACGCTTTGCCAGGCGGGAAACCTTGCGGCTGGCTGTGCTTTTGTGCCAGATGCCTTTTGTTACGCCGCGCATGATTTCGGGCTGGGCATTTTTGAAGGCTTCGGCGGCTACGGCCTGATCGCCACCGGCGATGGCTTCTTCCACGCGGCGGATAAAAGTCTTGATCCGGGTGCGGCGGTTTTTATTGATTGCAGCGCGGCGCTCGGATGTGCGGGCGCGTTTTTTTGCTTGGGGCGAGTTAGCCATATTTATGATCCGGTTTTCATGTAATTCGTTGAAGCGATCCTCTACCCCTGCTTGGGGGCAGAGTCAACAGCGTTGCAGTTATTTATCCCGAAATTGCGGCGTGCGCTTTTCGGAAAATGCCGCCATGCCTTCGGATTGGTCATTGGTGGCGAATAGCGCGTGGAATACCCGCCGCTCATAGAGCAGCCCCTCGCGCAGGGTGGTTTCGTATGAACGGTTGACGGTTTCCTTGATTGCCATCACCGTCAGCATGGATTTTTCAGCGATTCTGGCAGCGGTGGCTTTGGCATCTTTCAGCAAATCCTTGGCGGGCACCACACGCGAAACCAGCCCCGAGCTTTCGGCCTCGGCCGCTTCCATAAAGCGCCCTGTCAGGTTCATTTCCATGGCTTTTGATTTGCCGACGAATCGGGTCAGCCGCTGGGTGCCGCCAATGCCGGCCATAACGCCGAGATTGACCTCGGGCTGGCCGAATTTGGCAGTGTCGGATGCGATGATGAAATCACACATCATCGCCAGCTCGCAGCCCCCGCCAAGGGCAAAGCCGGAAACCGCTGCAATAATGGGCTTGCGGGTTTTTAGCAGGGCTTCGGTTTCGGCGGTGAAATAATCCTCCATAAACATATCGACAAAGCCTTTTTCGGCCATCTCTTTAATATCTGCCCCTGCCGCAAAGGCTTTTTCCGAGCCGGTGATGATGATCGCCCGCACCTTTTTGTCTTTATCCGCCGCGGCCAGCGCTTGGCCAAGCTCGTTCAAAAGCTGGGCATTCAGCGCGTTCAGCGCCTCGGGGCGGTTCAGCGTGATCAGTGTTACATGATCCTCGGTGTCCACAAGAATGGTTTCATACGCCATGAAGGAATCCTCAATTGTTCAGGCGAAAGGTGTAGCATGGCGGGGGGGGTGGTCAAGCCTTCGGGCTTTGATTTTTATATTGCTGCTCGATTTCCAGCAGGCGCTGCTTGCGCCATAAGCCGCCGCCATAGCCGGTGAGCGACCCATCCGCCCCGATCACGCGGTGGCAGGGGATGACCAGCGCGATCTGGTTGGCCCCGTTGGCGCGGGCCACGGCGCGGCTGGCGCTCGGGCGGCCTATTTGGGCAGCGATCTGGCCATAAGAACGGGTCTCGCCTGCCGGAATATCTTGCAATGCCGCCCATACCCCGCGGGTGAATTCGCTACCCTGCAGCGCAAGCGGGGTGGTGAAATGCGCTGATTTGCCACTGAAATAGACGCCAAGCTCGGCGCGGATTTGGGTGGTCGGGGCATATTGGCCGATGCCGATCCGGCCCTTGGCCATGGTTTGCAGCTTGGCCAGCTCGGCTGGCAGGGCTTTGCGGCCGACAAATTCCAGCAAATGCAGATGGGTTCGGCTGCTCAGCGCGATCATGTCGCCAATCGGGGTGGGAATCCAGTCCGCCAGCAAAAGGCCATCCTTGCGCAAGCTGCCGGGCGGGCGGCCCAGAAGCGCGGCAAAGGCGGCGCGAAAGGCGCTGGGCGATTCAAACCCCGCATCAAGCTGCGCTTCGATCACGCTGCCGCCCCTCGAGATGGTTTCAAACCCTTCGCGCAGCCGCTTTTGCCGCGCCATTTCCAGAAAGGTCATGCCGAATTGCCGCTTGAAGGCGCGACGCACGGTGGAAAGATCATGGCCCATGCGCACCAGATCGGCCTCGGACCAGCGATAGCCTGGGCGATCCTCCAGGACTTGCAGCAGGGCGGCAATCGTCGGGTCGGCCTTGGCGGCGGGGGCGAGCGGGTGGCAGCGCTTGCAGGCGCGAAACCCTGCTTCGATACATTCGCCTATAGTGGCAAAAAAGGTGCAGTTTTCGGGCTTGGGCTTGCGGGCCGGGCAGGTGAGGCGGCAAAAAATGCCGGTGGTTTTCACCCCGACATAGGCGAGGCCCTCAAAGCGATCATCGCGCGCGAGCAGGGCTTGATAGAGGGTTTTATCATCGGGCAAGGCAAATAGCATTTGGCGGGTATAGCACGGGATGCGGCCCGCGCCGCCGAAAATCGGGCGTTTATATCAGAGGGTATTCTGGCAGGCGGGGCAATAAAAGCTGGAGCGGCCCGCCTGGGTGATCCGCGCGATCTCTCCGCCGCAATCGGGCTTTTGGCAAGCCTCGCCCTCGCGGCCATAGGTTTTGAAGCTGTGCTGGAAATAGCCCAGCTCGCCATTGGCTTGGCGATAATCCTTTAGCGAGGAGCCGCCGGCCTTGATCGCCTCGCGCAGCACATCGCGGATATGCCCCGTCAGGGCGGATACATGCGCCGGGGCGAGCGCGGCACTGCTAGAAAGCGGCGAGATCCCGGCGCGCCAGAGCGCCTCGCATACATAAATGTTGCCAAGGCCTGCCACGATCTTTTGATCCAGCATTGCCGATTTGATCGGGGCTTTGCGCCGCTTGAGCTGTTCGCCGAAATAGGCGGCATTAAAGCCATTGCCCAGCGGCTCCGGCCCGAGGCTGGCCAGCAGCTTATGCGCCTCGGGATTGGCCGAGGGGACCAGATCCAGCGAGCCAAAGCGGCGGGGATCATTAAACAGGATCCGCACCCCGTTTTCCATGTCCAGCACCACATGATCATGCTTGGCGGGCGGCTCGGCCCCGCTTTTGTCGATCGTCACCTTGCCCGACATGCCCAGATGCACCAGTAATGATTCGCCGCGATCCAGCTCCATCAGGATGTATTTTGCCCGCCGCTGCATGGCCAACACCCGCGCCCCCGCCAGCCGCGCGGCAAAATGATCGGGAAAGGGCCAGCGCAGCCCTTCGCGGCGAACCTCCGCATGGGTGATCCGCTGGCCATTCATCACCGGCATCAGGCCTTGCATCACGGTTTCGACCTCGGGCAGCTCGGGCATTTAATCCTCGCAATAACCGGTGAGGGTGGCTGGCAGGAAGCCATCCACAGGCAGCGGGCCAATCTCGGTGGGGATCTCGGTTGTCTCGTCGGCAATCGGGGTGAAAATCGCGACCCCGCGCTCCAGATCATAGGCGCAGCGGCGCGTGCCTTCGCCGGTTTTGGGCGCGAATTCGTCCAGCACCCCGACGATACGGAATTCGCCATTCACATAAGCGATCCGCGTGGCATAGGCGCTATAGCCAAGGCCCGAGCTTTGGGTCACCATCACCGTGAAGCTTTTATCGGGCAGCAGGCGCAGGATAGGCGGATTGCGGGTGGAGGCCGAGAAATTCGGCACATAGATCCCGGAGGGGCGCAATACGCTGTTTTGCTGAAATCGCGTATAGATATAAAGGTCGATCGCGCCTTCTTCATCATAGACCAGCAGCACGTTTTCCTTTTCGGCGCTGCCGCCAAGATCGGCGCGCAGATAGCCCGCCACGGTCAGCGGATTGATGCTGGCGGGCTGGGCAGCGGCCCATGTCGGCAGCAAGAGCCACAAAAGAAACAGGCGCATCGGATCTCCTTGATGAAAGCCCGAGTATTGCCTAGGCTCTGAAATATGACAACAGCTTTCCTGACCCACCCCGACGCCCTGAACCACAAAAACCCCGAAGGCCATGCGGAATGCGTGGCGCGGATGCAGGCGATTTATGCCGCGACCGATGATCTGGACCTGCTGCGCATCGAGGCCCCGCTGGCGGGCGACACCCCGATTCTGCGCGCCCATCCGCAAAGCTATATTGACGGGCTGGAGGCGCAGCTCCCCGCAGAGGGCTGCATGGCGCTGGACCCGGACACCCATCTTTCCAGCGGCTCGCTTATGGCGGCGCGGCGCGGGGTGGGTGGCATTGTGCGGGCGGTGGATATGGTGCTGGATGGCGAGGCGGGCAATGCTTTTGTGGCCATGCGCCCGCCGGGCCACCATGCAGAGCGGGAGACATCCATGGGGTTCTGCCTGTTTGGCAATGTGGCGATTGCCGCCCTGCATGCGCTGGAGGCGCGCGGGCTGTCGCGCGTGGCGATTGTGGATTTTGACGTGCATCATGGCAACGGCACGCAGGATATCCTGTGGAACGAGCCACGCATCCGGTTTTTTTCCAGCCACGGCTCGCCGCTATATCCGGGCACGGGGGCCAAAAGCGAGCGCGGCGCGCATGGGCAGATTGTGAA